>NZ_WVTE01000130.1:0-6392 GCF_009939605.1 Rhodococcus sp. YH1
TCGTCGGGCGCGATGGCGTACTGCTCGACGACGGCCTGCTCGAGCTGTTCGATCCGCAGCGCGGCCTGCGCGCGGGCGACCTCGTCCCGGTGCACCGCGTCGGTGAGCTGGGCCCGCTGCGCGGAGAACCGGTGCGCTCCTCCGTCCACGGGAACGAATCGGCAAGTCCCGCATAGTAGTTGATGGTCGCCAGGGACGGCGTCACCTGCATCATCTGCACGGAGGCGGGCGGCTGACCCATCTCGGCGGACAGCGACGCGGCGAGGTCGGCGCTGCGCTCCTCGAGCAGCTTGGCGGCCTTGGCGAGTACCTGGGCCCGCTCGGACGGTGAGGTGCGGGGCCACGGTCCGTCGTCGAAGGCGGCACGGGCCGCGGCGACGGCGGCGTCGATGTCCGCCGGCCCGGCGACCGGCACCGAACCGACGCGTTCCTCGGTGGCCGGCGAGAACACCTCGAGTCGCTCGTCGGTCGACGGGGCGACCCAGCGGCCGCCGATGAACAGCTTGTCGTAGTCGGTCATGTTCTCTTTCCTCAACGGTCCTGGTTTCCTACTGGTCGGATGTCGCTCGGTCGTTGTCGTGCGCGGGGTAGGTGTCGGCGAACCCGGTGAAGCCGTACTGCAGGTGCGGTCCGATCACGGCGACCTCGAACAGTCCGGTGCCGACGGTGTCCGACCCGGCGATCCGGAACCGCGCGAGATGGTCGGTGGGACAGAACATCAGCAGCGCCGGATCGATCTCCCGGACGTCGCGGCGCAGCGCCTGCACGACCAGCTCGCCCTGCCACATGCCGTGCCGCCAGTCCTGTTCGAGTCCGTACCCGGTGCCGATGCCGAGCAGGTTCGGCACCAGCAGTTCGCATTCGACGGTCACCGCCTCGCAGCCGGGCCGGTGGAACGTCAGCGTCGCCCCCGTGACGTTGCGGGTGCCCGGCGCGAACACCAGCCGATGTTCCGGCCGGCCCAGCCATTCGGGCTCGGCGCCGGGCCGGATCCGGACCGCCTCCTCGACCAGCCGGCGGCCGTGGTCGTCCTCCTGCACGATAGTGACGATCGTGTCGTCGTCGAACTGCATCACCGAGTAGATCCAGAAGAATCCGGGCATGCCCTCGTGGGCCGTGCGCCCGGGCGGCTCGGGCTCCCCGACGGGCCGCACCCCCCAGGAGCGGTCGCGGTTGCCGAGCCACGTGCCCGGGTGCACCTGCCGGGTCTGGCCGTCGACGGTGAGGGTGCCCGCCCACCGGCCGGTCTGCACGAACCGGGAGGTGTCCATGACGACGCGCTCGAGCCGGCGCAGCCGCTGCGGGGTCTCCTCGGTGGCGGGGACGACCCCGTCGAACGTGAGATCGAAGGACAGGTCGGCGGTTTCGGCATGGCCGGGCTCGAGCACCACCCGCAGCCGCCGCAGCCCCTCGAGCACCTCGATGCGCAGCGGGCCGACGGTGGTGTCGGTGCGATCGGTCCCCAGGGCCCGCGAGGCCCGCGCGACGAGGTGGTCGTCGCCGCGGCGCAGCACCGCGAAACCGTCGGCCACACCGAGATTCGGGTACTGGCCCATGCCGACGATCAGGAACAGGTCGGTGGTGTCGGCGGGGTAGCAGTTGAAGTAGTACCGGTCGTAGAAGTTGCGGTCGGACGTGGCGACGCGCCGGATCGGTTCGGCCGTCTGGTGGACGGGGTAGTCGTCAAGGGGGGAGAGGGAACTCACGGCGCCGCCCCCTGCCGGTCGGTGTCGTCGAGCATGGCTTCGAGGGCGGCGCGGTGCATGATCGCGTCGTCGGGATCGCCGGGTGGCTGCGCCTGGCCGAAATGCACCGCGCGAGTGTGGATGCGCAGCATGATGATCGCGTGCTGCAGCGCCGCGTGGACGGTGTAGAAGTGCAGGTCGCGCGGGACGTGGCCGGTGCGTTGCGCGTATGCGCGGGCGACGTCGTCCAGGCGCAGGAAGCCCGGCAGGCCGGGCAGCCCGGCCGCGGCGGCGATGTCCTCGAAGAACCTGTGCAGGAACGTCATCCAGGCCAGGTCCATCTCGCGGGCGCCGAGGGTGGCCAGCTCCCAGTCGAGCACCGCGACGGGCCGGAAACCGTCGAACAGGATGTTGCCGATCCGCGCGTCGCCCCAGCACAGCACCGCGGGCGAGCGGTCGTCGGGGCAACGGGCGTCGAGCCAGGCGAGCGCACGTTCGACGAGCGGGGAGCGGGGACCACCGGTGCGGGTCGTCCACTCGTAGTAGGAGCGCTGCCGGTCCAGGTGCGCCCGGACGGCGTCGGTGACGGTGCCGGCCGGTCCCAGCCCGGCGGCCACCGGGGCGACGTCGTGGATCCGGGCCAGCACGTCGACGCACGCCTCCTGCATGGCGGCACGCTCGGCGTCGCCGGCCTCGGTGACCCAGGAGCCGAAGTTGTACGGCATGACATCCGGTGGCACCCGGCCCGCCACCCGGGTCATGACGAAGAACGGGGCCCCGAGCGGCGCGGGATCGGGCTCGTACCAGTGCACCCGGGGGACGGGGATGGTGGAGTGCTCGCCGACGGCGCGCATGACCCGGGCCTGACCCTCGAGGTCGTAGGCGGGGAAGACGGGCACGGTGGTGTCGGCGGGGGCGACGCGGGCGACGAGCGGATGGTCGGTGCCGTCCCAGCGGGCGTCGAACAGCAGCGTCTCGCTGGACATGCCGGTGGTCTCGGGGAGGTGCACGTTCTCGACGACGGGGGCGGTGACCTTGGTGGCGAGCCAGCGCTGCAGGTTCTCGCGGACCTGTCCGGGATCCCGGCGGGAGTCGCGGGGGCGCGCGACCTCGGCATCGTGGGCGGAGCCGTCCTGGGCGCCGTGCGCCGACGCGTCGGGGTCGATGCTCACGCGCTCTCCTTCCGGCCACCGGGGCTGTGACCTCGAACACTAGAACACGTTACAAGTTTTCGGAAGGGGTCAGCCGAGGTGTGTCCCGAACCAGGCGAGCATGCGGTCGTATGCCTGCGCGGCCGCGTCCGCGTTGTAACGCGGTCCGGTGTCGTTGAAGAACGCGTGGTCGGCGCCGGGGTAGGTCACCACCTCGTGCACCAGGCCCGCGCGCTCGAGGGCGGCGGTCGCCGCGTCCCGCGACGCGTTCACCCGCTGGTCGAGTTCGGCGTAGACCGCGAGGACGGCGGCCCGCGACCCGGCGAAGTCGGCGCCGTCGGGCAGCGGTCCGTAGAACGGGACGGCCGCCGCGAGGCGCGGGTCGCCGGTCGTCAGCAGCAGCCACGTCATGCCGCCGCCGAAGCAGAACCCCACGGCCCCGATGCGCCGGTCGGGCACCCGTCGCGTCAACTCGTCGATGCCCGAGCGCATGTCCTGGGAGAATCGTTGCGGCGGAACGGTACTCAGTGCGGCCGTGGCCTGCGCCGGGTCGGCGAACGACGCCGTGCCCCCCTCCTCGGAGAGCAGGTCGATCGCGAGTGCCGAGTAGCCCGCCCCCGCCAGGCGCCCGGCCACCGATCGGATGTGGTCGTTGAGCCCCTTGTTCTCGTGGACCACGAGCACGGCGCCCCGGGGGTCCGCCGCCGGCGCCCACGCACCCTGCAGCGTCCGCCCGTCCGGGCCGGGGAACGTGATCGCCTCCGTCGCAACGGCATCTGCGCTGCCCGGCGGCGCCACCGGCGACGTCGGGGCCGGAGTGCCCGAGGTCGCTCCCGGAGTCGCGGAAGGCGTTGCGGGCGAGCCGTTCTCGTTTGCGCAGGCGGCGAGCAGCGAGGATGCCGCGGTGAGGGTGAGCCCCAGCAGCCCCAGCCGTCGCAGCGCCTCGCGGCGGGTGAGCAGACCGTCGGCGTGGTCCACCGCGATCTCCTCGGCGATGTAGCGCTGGAAAGGCGTCATGGCCGCTCCCGTCCCGAGGACACTGTCTTCGTATTGTGACGCGACGGGGGCCGCGGTGCGGGCGATTCGCGCCGAAGCTCAGTCCCCGACGGCCAGGATCCCGGCCCCGGTCAGGGTCCCCACGGCGGCGAGCCGCGCCGGCACGATCTCCAGCCCGGTCAGGAACGGCAGCCGCGCGTGCCGGGCCGCGGCCTCGCGCATCGGCCGCCACATCGGCTCCCCGGCCTGCGCGAACCCGCCGCCGACCACCACGAGGTCCACGTCCACCAGCGCCGCGGCCGACGCGAACACCTCCCCGAGCGCCGCCCCCGCACGCCCCAGGGCCGCGACCGCGACCGGATCTCCCGCGCCCGCGGCGCGGGCCAGCGCCGCCCCGTCGGCACCGGACCAGCCGTGCTCCCGCGCCCACCGCACCGCGGCCGGCCCGCTCGCCACGGTCTCGACGCACCCGACACCCCCGCACGCGCACGGGTCGGCGCCCACGCTCGACACCATGTGCCCGATGTGGCCCGCATTGCCCGTCCGGCCCCCGGCGATCCGGCCGCCCAGCACCAGACCGCCGCCGATGCCGGTCGAGACCACGACGCCGACGAGGTCCGTCGCACCCCGGCCCGCCCCGAGCCGGTGCTCGGCCAGCGCGGCCGCGGCCCCGTCGACCGCGAGCCGCACCCGCGACCGCGGGAACAGGCCGCGCACGGCGTCGACCAGGCCGAAACCGCCCGCCCACTCGCCGATGTTGATCGGCGCCACCGCACCGGCGCCGACGTCGACCGGCCCGGCGCTCGCGATCCCCACGGCCGTCACCTCGGCTCCCGCGGAGACCCGACGCAACAGCTCCGCGCATGCCGCCCACACGCCGGCCGCGGGCGTCGGCACCGTCCGCGGTGCGTCGAGCGTGCCGTCGGCGCGGACGCGGGCGGCCGCCATCTTGGTGCCGCCGACGTCGAGGGCGAGCGCGACCATCAGCGCCTGCGCAGCACGAGCACCAGATTGCTGACCAGGAACTCCCGCACCGCGGGGACCCGCACCAGCCACCACGCCCAGCGCGGGTGGTACCGGGGGAACGCGGCCAGCAGCTCGCCGTGCGGCGTCGAACGCGCCCACCGCAGCCCGTCGCCGCAACCCACCTCGAACAACGAGACCCCGTACCGGTTCTTCGGCTCCCGCCCGTGCCGGCGGGCGTAGCGCCGCGCCGCGTACTCGCCGCCGAACGCGTGCCACGGGCCGGTCTCGTGCCCGCCGAACGGGCCCCACCACAGGGTGTACGACAGCACCGTCAGCCCGCCCGGCCGCGTCACCCGCAGCATCTCGTCGGCCATCACCCACGGCTGCGCCACGTGCTCGGCGACGTTCGAGGAGAAGCACACGTCCACCGATCCCGTGCGCAGCGGCAGCGCGAGGCCCGAGCCACGGATCGACCCGCCCACCGCGAGGCCGGCCGCGTGCATCTCCGACGGATCCGGCTCGACCGGCACGTAGCGGGCGCCCGACGCGCCGAACACCTCCGCGAAGTACCCCGGCCCGCCGCCCACGTCGACGACGGTCGTGCCGGTCAGGTCCCGGCCGGTCAGGCCCGCGTACAGATCACCGATCAGTTCCACGGTGTCGCGCGCGAGCGCCCCGTAGAACAACTCGGGCGCGGACTGCTCGTGCCGGAAGTCGCCGAGCAGCCCGACGGACCGGCGCAGGGTCGCGCGCCGGGCGAAGGTTCGAGCCACCGGGGGGACGGGCAGGGTCGGAACAACCACGAGGAGCAACCATAGCGGCCACCGCACCGCACTACCCGCCGGTAACCCTCCACCGCGGGCGGCCCCGCACCCGTTACTGTGTTCCGGGATACAACCGTCGACGACGAACCACAGGGGGTCGCCACGTGCGCGAGGTTCTGTTGCTGTGCTGGCGCGACACCGGGCATCCCCAGGGTGGGGGCAGCGAACGCTACCTCGAACAGGTCGGCGCCCAGCTCGCCGCGCGCGGCATCCGCGTCACCCTCCGCACCGCCGCCTACCCCGGCGCCCCCGGCCGCGACGAGATCGACGGCATCACCGTCAGCCGCGGCGGCGGCCGGCTCACCGTCTACCCCCGCGCCCTCGCCGCGATCGCCGCCGGCCGTCTCGGATTCGGTCCGCTGCGCCACCTCCGGCCCGACGCGGTGATCGACACCCAGAACGGCATCCCGTTCTTCGCCCGCCTCGTCGCCGGCGCGCCCGTGACCGTGCTCGTGCACCACTGCCACCGTGAGCAGTGGCCCGTCGCCGGCCGCGTCATGGCCAGGCTCGGCTGGTGGATCGAGTCCGCCCTGTCGCCGCGCCTGCACCGCGACGACCAGTACCTGACCGTGTCGTTGCCGTCCGCCGACGAACTGATGGCCCTCGGCGTCGACCGTGACCGCATCGCCGTGGTCCGCAACGGCGCCGACGCCGTCCCCGCCGGGGTCGAGCCCGGCGACGAACACACCCGCACCGCGCACCCCACCGTGTGCGTGCTGTCGCGGCTCGTGCCGCACAAGCAGATCGAGGACGCCCTCGCCGCCGTCGCC
>NZ_WVTE01000131.1:0-64168 GCF_009939605.1 Rhodococcus sp. YH1
GAGGCACCGCGGTGCCTCCCCCTTCTCGCGTACCCGGAGACCGATGTCCCTCAACACCGGTCCCTCAACGCCGGTCCCTCAACGCCGGTCCCTCAGTGCCGGTCGCTCACCGGCGCGGAGCGCCCGTGCCCGGAGTCGCGGGTGAGGTGTTCGAGCAGGGGCTGCGTCCGGTACGCCACCGGCGTCGTCAGCGCCAGCGTGGTCGTGGTGTGCGCGACGCCCTCGATCGCATGGATTCGTTCGAGCTGCAGGAGCAGATCCTCCTGCGACTGCGCCGCCATCCGGATCAGCAGGTCCTCCCGGCCCGTCGTCGCGTGCACCTCGAGCACCTCGGGGAACCGCTCGAGCTCCGCGATGACGTGACCCATCCGGGCCTGCACCAGTTCTGCGCCGATGAACGCCTGCAGCGGCAGGCCGAGCTTCGGCAGATCCACCACCGGCCGGTATCCCGTCACGGCGCCGGACTCCTCGAGCTTCCGGATCCGCGACTGGACGGTGTTGCGCGCGACGCCGAGCTTCGCTGCCAGATCGACGATGCCGGCCCGCGGGTTGTGGGTGAGCTCGGCGAGAAGAGCCGCGTCGAGCCGATCGAAACTGAGCACGGTGACACCCTTTCCTTTGTGATGCGCATCACATTTGAGCATTGTGAATAGCTGGTGCGGAAGATATTGACACGAATTGTGACAGTGCCATGATTGCTGCACTGAATTGCTCACGCAATCCCGCTCTGCGGCACCACAATGCGTCGCCTGCGAGTGTCACGCCCCCGGTCGCCCACGAGGTCCGGCGGGCCCACAATCCCATCCCGAGGAGCACACCATGCCCGGAGTCGGCATCTGGCGCACCAAATCCGTCGAACAGTCGATCGCGGACACCGACGAACCCTGTTCGCGGCTGCGAAGAGAGCTGACCGCCAAAGACCTGACCGTGTTCGGCGTCGCCGTGGTGATCGGCGCCGGCATCTTCACCCTCACCGCACGCACCGCGGGCAACGTCGCCGGCCCGTCGATCTCGCTGGCATTCGTGCTCGCCGCGATCACGTGTGGTCTCGCTGCCCTGTGTTACGCCGAATTCGCGTCGACCGTCCCCGTCGCCGGCAGCGCCTACACCTTCTCGTACGCCACCTTCGGTGAGTTCGTCGCCTGGATCATCGGCTGGGACCTGATCCTCGAGTTCGCGCTCGCCTCCGCCGTCGTCGCCAAGGGCTGGTCGCTGTACCTCGGTGGCATGCTCGGCGGCAGCGGGCACACCACGATGCATCTCGGGCCGCTTGCGGTCGACTGGGGGGCGCTGCTCATCGTCGGCGCGATCACGGTCGTGCTCGTCGTCGGCACCAAGGTGTCCTCGCGGGTGTCGGCCGTCGTCACCGCCATCAAGGTTGCGGTCGTCCTGCTGGTCATCGTGGTCGGCGTCTTCTACATCGACAAGAGCAACTACTCGCCCTACATCCCGCCGGCCGAGGGGGCGCAGAGCACCGCGAGCGGCGTGCACCAGTCGCTGTTCTCGGCGCTCACCGGAGCCGACGGCAGCAGCTACGGATGGTACGGCCTGCTCGCCGCCGCGAGCCTGGTGTTCTTCGCATTCATCGGATTCGACGTGGTCGCCACCACCGCGGAGGAGACGAAGAACCCGCAGAAGGCGCTGCCGCGCGGCATCTTCGCCTCGCTCGCCATCGTCACGGTCCTCTACGTGGGCGTCACGCTGGTGCTGACCGGCATGGTGAAGTACACCGACCTGCGGACGGGCAGCGCGCTCGTCGGCGACGGCAGCGCCACGCTGGCCACCGCGTTCGAGGCACACGGCATCACGTGGGCGCAGATGGCGATCAACGTCGGCGGCCTCGCCGGCCTCACCACGGTCGTGATGGTGATGATGCTCGGCCAGACCCGCGTGCTGTTCGCGATGTCCCGGGACGGGCTGATGCCGCGGCAGCTGGCCACGACGGGCCGTAAGGGCACCCCGGTACGCATCACCCTGCTGGTCGGCGGCATCGTCGCCGTCCTCGCCGCGGTGTTCCCGATGGGTGTGCTCGAGGAGATGGTCAACATCGGCACGCTGTTCGCCTTCGTGCTGGTGTGCATCGGCGTGATGGTGCTCCGCCGGACCCGCCCCGACCTGCCGCGCGGGTTCCGGGTGCCGCTCGTGCCGCTGGTGCCGATCCTCGCGGTCCTCGCGTGCGGCTGGCTGATGCTCAACCTGTCCGTCGAGACGTGGATGCGGTTCGTGGCCTGGATGGCCCTGGGCGTGGTGATCTACTTCGTCTACGGTCGGCGCAAGTCGGTGCTCGGGCAGCGGCTGCGGGCCGAGGCGGCCGAGCGGGCGGAGACGCCGCAGGTCGTCCGCGAGCCCGAGCCGGTCTAGCGCGGCGATCGGCCGCGGCCCCGGAGCGACCGCTCCGGGGCCGCGGCCGTGCGACGGCGTGCGATCGGCACCGGCGGGCGCACCGGGATCGCCGGTCCGGGCCGGTTCCCGTCACGCGCTGTCGTCTCGGACGCCGCCGGAGGAGGCGCGTGCCGCGGTCGGGCACTGGGCGAGGATCGCGGCGCCCATCCAGCGTCGGAGATAGCGCCGCAGCTCGTCGTCGCTCCGCGGGGGGTTGCCGGGGGAGACGAAGAACGACTGCATCGTGCGCAGCACGTATTCGACGAGTTCGTGGAGTGCCGCGTCGTCGTACCCGTAGCGCTCCCAGTCGACGTCGAAACGCTTGATCATCGTCATCCCGAACTCGCGTGCCTCTTCGGAGGTGAGGCCGTCGGGATGGACGTTCGAGTACGTGCCCGTGAGCAGGATGCCCAGATGCGGCGTCCGGCGTACCTCGGCCAGGGTGTAGACCACGCCTTCGGTCATCGCGTCGACGGGATCCTCGATGCCGCGGATGTGCCGGGTCAGTCGAGCGAGGAATCCGTCGACCGATGCGATCGCCGCGGCCCGCATCAGTGCATCCGCGCTGGGGAAGTAGCGGTACACCGTCTGGCGGATGACGCCCAGCGACTCCGCGACATCGGCGATGCTGATGACGGAACCCGTACGCCCGATCAGATCGACTGCAGCGGAGACGATCCGGCGGGACGCTTCGTCGTCGTTCTCCGGTGGGCTGCCGCCCCACCCGCGTCTCCGTGCCACTGCTCCGCTTCCTCGGATCGCACCGCATCCGGAACGACGGGCCCTCCGCATGGTGGGGCCTGTCGGCCGTCCGCTCGAACGACCGACGGTAGCACGGGGTGGCCCGCCGCCCGCGGGGCCGTCCGCCAATTCGATAACACGTTCTCATCATACGTGTGGGTCGATCTATGTATGATCACGGCACCGCGGCGCGGGGCCTCGGCGGGGCCCCGGCCCAGCCCATTTCCGGACGACGAGGGGTAGCGCGTGACCGATCTGCAGATCCGAAAGATGAACTTCGCGTTCGAGGACTACGACGTGCCCTTCCTGTGGAACGACGCGAATCCGGCCTTCTCGAGCATGGCCAACGCGGTCTCGTTCCTGGCGATCGGCTTCGAGAAGATGATCGTGAAGATGATTCTCCAGACCAAGCCGCTGATCACCGACCCCGAGGTCGCCGCGGAGGCGGACGCGTTCATGCGTCAGGAGGGGCAGCACTCGACCGCGCACCGCCAACACGTCAAGGCCCTGATCAAGCGGTACCCGGGGCTCCGGGAGACTCTCGACGACGTCATCGGAGAGTTCGACCGGCTCACCGCGGAGACCTCGCTGAACTACCGGCTCGCCTACACCGCGGATCTCGAAGCGACCTTCACTCCGGTGTTCAAGCTGATGCTCGACAACGAGGCGGCCCTGTTCCGGCCCGGAGACGACCGGGTGGCGTCGCTGTTCATCTGGCACTTCGTCGAGGAGGTCGAACATCGGAGTTCGGCGCTCGTCGTCTTCGACTCCGTCGTCGGCTCCGACATCTACCGGATGCGCGTGGCCCCCTCGGTCTTCCGTCATGTGCTGAAGGTCATCCGGCTGGCCTGCGAGGGCTTCAACGAGCATGTTCCCTTGGCGGACCGGAGGATCGACGCTCTGTCGATGTTCGCGTCCTACCGGCGCAAGCAGCGCCTGCGCACGTGGTTGCCGCTGCTGCACGCGGAGGACCACGGCCCCCTGCCGCGCGCGTTCGACGATCTGCCGCTCGGTGAGCAACTCGTCGCCCTGGCGGGAGTCGTCCGGAGCCAGTTGCCGAAGCACAACCCGGCCCACGAGAAGCTGCCGGCACTCGCGGACGTGTGGTTCCGGCGCTACGAGGACGGCTACGACGTCACGCGCTGGTACACCGCCGACGCGGGCGCATCGTAGGGGGGCCGGAGCGATGACCGACCTGTGTTCACCCACCTTCGCCGAACTCGCCACGTCCCTGGGCTTCTCGTGCGAGGAGGCCGGTGGCCTCGTCGAGGTCCGCAACCCGTCGGCCCTGGAGAACTGGACCCTTCCGGTTCTCGAGGTCACCGTCGTGTTCGGTGCCGTGCTCGCGCTCGTGCTCGCCGTCGTGCGCTTGCGTCGCCACGGCGATCCCACCAACCTGGTGCTCTGGTTCGGCGCCACCGCCTACCTGTTCCTCATCGAGCCACCGCTGTACTTCCCCGCCGCATTCGGCATCGAGGAGCACGTGGACACGATGTTCGCCCACAACGTGTTCACGGTGGAGTTCCTGTGGGGCCGGCTCCCGCTGTACATCGTCGCGATCTACCCGCTGATGGCCACGCTGGCCTTCGAGATCGTCAGAATGCTGGGCGTTTTCCGGCGCTACGGGGTTCTCGTCGGTGCGGTCTGCGTGGGCTTCGTTCACCACGCGTTCTACGAGATCTTCGACCACCTCGGACCGCAGTTGCGATGGTGGCACTGGTCGGTGACGAATCCGGTCAACCAGCCCATGTTCGATGCGGTCCCGCTCCCGAGTGTGGTGGTGTTCGCCGCGCTCTGGCCGATGTCGCTCGCGTTGTGCGTGCAGTTCTTCGTCGGTCGCCACGTCGACCGCGGCCGGCACTTCTCCGGTCTCGAGCTGGTGTGGCGCACGGTCGTGATCGGCCTGCTGGCGTCGCTGGGCACGTTCGTCCTCCCGCTCCCGGCGACGGTCCTGGGCATGGGAAGCACGACGGTCCGGGGAGTGCTGTACGCGGTGGAACTGGTCGTCGTCACACTCGTCGCGAGCGTGGTGCTCGTGCGCCGATGGGTGCGGCTGCGGCGGGGCGAGCCGGACGTTCCTCCCTACACGAACCGCTTCGTCCAGGCCTACAGCGTGGTGTACCTGTGCGTCATGGCGTTCCTCTGGGCGACCGCATTGCCCGACTTCCTCCGTGCCGTCGACGGCGTGACGAGCACCGGAGATCCGGTGGGAAACCTGTGGTACACGCTGGCGTGTTTCGTCGTCGCACTGCTGTGCGTCGCCGCCACGTTCACCGCACACCGCCGAGGGGGTGAACCGGGCGACAGATCGCCCGCGCACGAGCGGGACGCGGCGCACGCCGGATAGCAGATTCGGCGCACGCCGAGCGCGGCCGGCGGCGGGGAGGTCGCGCTCTCCGGCCGACGAGGCCGCAGACACGAGTCCACCCGCCTTGCGGAATCGCAAGGCGGGTGGACTCGTGACGAACTACGTGCGGAACCGGCTCAGCAGTCGTAGTACAGCTGGAACTCGTAGGGGTGCGGCCGCAGGTTGACCGGAGCGATCTCCTGCTCCCGCTTGATCGAGATCCAGGTCTCGATCAGGTCGCTGGTGAACACGCCGCCCTCGGTCAGGTACTCGTGGTCGCGCTCGAGGTTGTCGATGACCGATTCGAGGCTGGTGGGAGCCTGCGGGATGTTCTTGGCCTCCTCCGGCGGGAGCTCGTAGAGGTCCTTGTCGACCGGGGCCATCGGCTCGATCTTGTTCTTGATGCCGTCGAGACCCGCGAGCATCTGCGCGGCGAACGAGAGGTACGGGTTGCCCGAGGAGTCCGGGGCGCGGAACTCGAGGCGCTTGGCCTTCGGGTTGTTGCCGGTGATCGGGATGCGCACGGCGGCGGAGCGGTTGCGCTGGCTGTAGACCAGGTTGATCGGAGCCTCGTAGCCCGGCACCAGACGGTGGTACGAGTTGATCGTCGGGTTG
Organism: Rhodococcus sp. YH1; assembly: GCF_009939605.1. NCBI lineage: Bacteria > Bacillati > Actinomycetota > Actinomycetes > Mycobacteriales > Nocardiaceae > Rhodococcus > Rhodococcus sp. YH1. Next base: position 6,086 of record NZ_WVTE01000131.1, read on the forward strand.
GTGAACGCGAGCAGCGACGGCGCGTGGTGCAGGATGCCGCCGATGTACCAGCGCGCCAGGTCGGACAGGCCCGCGTAGCCGGACTCGTCGTGGAAGAGCGGCTTGCCTTCCTTCCACAGCGACTGGTGCACGTGCATGCCCGAACCGTTGTCACCGAACAGCGGCTTCGGCATGAAGGTCACGGACTTGCCGTGCTTCCAGGCGGTGTTCTTGACGATGTACTTGAACAGCTGCAGATCGTCGGCCGCACCGAGCAGCGTGTTGAACTTGTAGTTGATCTCGGCCTGACCGGCGGTGCCGACCTCGTGGTGGCCGCGCTCGAGTTCGAAGCCGGCGTTCTGCAGGTTGGTGGAGATCTCGTCGCGCAGGTCCACGTAGTGGTCGTACGGTGCGACGGGGAAGTAGCCGCCCTTCGGGCGGACCTTGTAGCCGAGGTTGGGGCTGCCGTCGGCGTTGAGCTCGACGCCGGTGTTCCACGAACCGGAGACCGAGTCGATCTCGTAGAACGCGCCGTTCATCTGCGAGTCGTAGCGGATCGAGTCGAAGATGTAGAACTCGGCCTCGGCACCGAAGAACGCGGTGTCGGCGATGCCGGTGCTGACGAGGTACTCCTCGGCCTTGCGGGCGACATTGCGCGGGTCCCGGCTGTAGGACTCGCGAGTGAACGGGTCGTGGACGAAGAAGTTGATGTTCAGCGTCTTGGCGGCCCGGAAGGGATCGATGCGCGCGGTGGTGACGTCGGGCAGCAGCATCATGTCCGACTCGTGGATGGACTGGAAGCCGCGAACGGACGAGCCGTCGAACGCCAAGCCGTCCTCGAACACGTCCTTGGTGAACGCGCTCGCGGGAATCGAGAAGTGCTGCTGAACGCCGGGGAGGTCGCTGAATCGGATATCGACGTACTCGACGTTTTCGTCCTCGATGTACTTGATGACCTCTTCGGCCGAGGTGAACGCCACGCTTGTGCTCCTTCAGTCAATGCGCGCCATGGGGATGGGGCGTCTGCGTCGGATACAGACCGTATTGAGCTGGTGTTGCCCGACCATCAATCCCATGTTTCACCGATGTTACAGCTCGTCTTCCGGTGTCGTGAGGACTACTTTTGTGGTAGAAGTCACCGGCGTGCACGTGGGGTCGGGCCGGTCCGCTCGTTGCACCCTATCCTGGACAGCATGGCACGTATGACCGGCAGCTGGCTCTCCGGACCCGCTGCGGCGATCCCCAAGGGGCAGGAAAAGGCCCAGGACTACCGCGGGCAGTTGCTCGGCCTGCCCCAGGAGGGGCCGGGCGCGCTCGCGGGCACCGGCCGGCGGGCGAGCGCTCTGGCGATCGACTGGTTCACCTCCGTCGGTATCGCCACCGCGATCGTCGGCGAACGTCCCTTCGAGAACCCTCAGCTGTCCACCTACACCCTGCTGGTGTGGTTCGTGGTGGGGGTGCTCACGGTGACGTTGTTCTCGTTCACCCCGGGGCAGTATCTGGTCGGCCTCCAGGTCGCCCGGGTCGACGCGCCCGCACGAGTGGGGCCGGTTCGCGCCCTGGCGCGGCAGCTGCTGCTCGTGTTCATCGCGCCGGCGATCGTCACCGACGTCGACGGCCGCGGCCTGCAGGACCGGGCGACCGGCACGGCCCTCGTACGGTCCCGCTGACGCACCCGCCCCCGAAACGCGGAACGGGAGCCTGCACCGGGTCGATCCGGGTGCAGGCTCCCGTCGTCGGAGCGGGGCTCAGCGGCGGCGCATGGTGCGCTGGACGCTGCGCATCTTCGCGCCGGCCGGCATCGGACCCTTCGGGAGCGCGGCGCCGGTCTTCTTGGTGCTCAGGGCGGCCAGCCGGCCCTCGATCGCGTCCATCCGCTTGGTGTCGATGTTGCGCGGCAGCTTGGACAGGTGCTTCTGCAGCTGCGACAGCGGGACCTGGCCCTCGTCGTTGCCGACCACGACGTCGTAGATCGGGGTGTCGCCGACGAGGCGCGCCACCCGCTTCTTCTCCTGTGCGAGAAGCGCTTTCACGCGCTGCGGCGATCCCTCGGCCACCAGGATCACGCCCGGGCGGCCGATGACGCGGTGCACGGCGTCGAGCTGCGCGGTGCCGGCCACCGCGTGCGTGACGCGCCAGGAGCCCTGCAGGTTGTCCAGCGCCCACGCCGCCGCGCCGGCCTGGCCCTCGGCCTTGCCGTAGACCGTTTTCTGCACCCGGCGACCGAAGATGACGAACGCGAGCAGCACCCCCACGAGCAGGCCGACCGGCAGGAGGAACCACTCGATACCGAAGATCAGCCCGATCAGGAAGAACACCAGGGTGGAGACGACGATCGCGCCGATCATCCACGGCAGCAGCAGCTTGTCTTCCTTGCGCTGCAGCTGGAACGCCTGCCAGAGCTGGGTTCGCCGCTCCTTCGACGCCTGCTTGCGCGCGGCCTTCGCCGCGGCCTTCGCTTCCTTGTCGGGTTTGCTGCCTTTCGCCATGCACCCAGGATACTTTCCCCGCGGTGACCCCTTCACCACCGCGGGTCCGGTACGGCTACGGCGTGAGGCGAGCGAGCACGGAGCTGGCTTCCTGGGCCGCTGTGCCCCCCTCGGCCAGGTGCGCCTGGGCGGCGGGCAATTCGCGACCGTGGTGTGCCATGGCCTGCGCGTACAGGCGGCCCGCGCGGTACGAGGACCGGACCAGCGGCCCGGCCATCACGCCCGCGAAGCCGATCTCCTCGGCGGTCTCCGAGTGCGCGACGAACTCCTCGGGCTTGACCCACCGCTCGACGGGATGGTGCCGCGGCGACGGACGCAGGTACTGGGTGATGGTGACGATGTCGCAGCCGGCGGCGTGCAGGTCGTGCAGCGCCTCGGTGACCTCCTCCGGTGTCTCACCCATGCCGAGGATCAGGTTGGACTTGGTCACCAGGCCGAACTCGCGGGCCGCGGTGATCACGTCCAGCGACCGCTGGTAGCGGAACGCCGGGCGGATGCGCTTGAAGATCCGGGGGACGGTCTCGACGTTGTGCGCGAGGACCTCGGGACGCGACTCGAAGACCTCGGTGAGCAGTTCGGGCTTGCCGTTGAAGTCGGGGATGAGGTTCTCGACGCCGGTGCCCGGGTTGAGCTCGTGGATCTGCCGCACGGTCTCGGCGTACAGCCACGCGCCGCCGTCGGGCAGATCGTCGCGGGCGACACCGGTGATCGTTGAGTACCGCAGACCCATCGCCTGCACCGACTCGGCGACGCGGCGCGGCTCGTCGCGGTCGAGCTCGGCGGGCTTACCGGTGTCGATCTGGCAGAAATCGCATCGACGGGTGCACTGCTCGCCGCCGATGAGGAACGTCGCCTCCCGGTCCTCCCAGCATTCGTAGATGTTGGGACAACCGGCTTCCTCGCAGACCGTGTGCAGGCCCTCGCGCCGCACCAGTCCCTTCAGCTCGGTGTACTCCGGGCCCATCTTCGCCCGGGTCTTGATCCAGTTCGGCTTGCGTTCGATCGGCGTCTGCGCGTTTCGGGTCTCGATCCGCAGCAGTTTGCGTCCTTCTGGGGCCACAGTCACGGGCTCGATCCTACGCCCGCCGGTACCGGCCGGACCCACCCTGGGGGCGCGGCCGTGGCGGGCGGCGATCAGCCGTACCGCACCGTGGTGAACTCCGGCCGCGGGGTCTGCGGCGGCTCGGCACCGACGGCCTGTTCGAACGTCACCCGCTCGATGTCGTGGTCCGTCACCGGCAGGCGGCCGTCGAGAGCGTCGATCACCGCCGCCGTCACCGCCGGCATCACCTCGGCGACGGTGACGTCTCGTCCGAGCTCACCCGTGAGCGAGGTGACACCCGCGTCGCGGATGCCGCACGGGACGATCGAGTCGAACGCGTCGAGGGTGGCGTCGCAGTTGAGGGAGAACCCGTGCATCGTCACCCCGCGCTGCACCCGCACCCCGATGGCGGCGATCTTGCGCTCGGGCAGCCAGTGCCCGTCGCGCAGCTCGGCCGGCAGCCACACGCCCGAGCGACCGTCCACGCGGCCGCACGTGAGCCCGAGGTCGGTGCAGACCTCGATCAGGGCCTGCTCGAGACGCCGCACGTAGCCGACGACGTCGATGGGTTCGCCGAGCCGGATGATCGGGTAGCCCACCAGCTGGCCGGGACCGTGCCAGGTGATCTTGCCCCCGCGGTCGACGTCGATCACCGGGGTGCCGTCGGTGGGGCGATCCTCGGGGGCGGTGCGCTTACCGGCGGTGTACACGGGCGGATGCTCGAGCAACAGCAGGGTGTCGACGCCGCGGCCCTCGGCCCGGTCGGCGGCGATCTCCCGTTGCCGCTCCCACGCCTCGAGGTAACCGATCAGCCCCAGGTGCGCCACCGCGACGGGTTCGGAATCGAAACGGGCGGAGGAGGATGCGCTGCTCATAGTCCACGACCCTACGCCGTCGGCGAGCCCTCGCGAAGAGGTGACTTCAGGACGCGAGCGCGTTTCCCAGGGCGGCACCGATCGTCGGGTACCGGAACTCGAAGCCCGTCGACTCGAGCACCGCCGGCAGGGCACGCTGCCCGGTGAGCACCAGTGCGCGCGCCATTTCCCCGGCGACCGCGGCGACCACGAAACCGGGGGTCGTCCACGGCGCGGGCCGGTGCACCGAGTGCGCCAGCGCCTCGGTGAACCGGGCATTCGTCACGGGGGCCGGCCCGGTGACATCGACCGGTCCGGCGATGTCGCCGCGACCGAGGACGAAGCCCACCGCCGCCACCGCATCCTCGAGCGCCACCCACGACATGTACTGCCGGCCGTCGCCGAGCCGGGAACCGAGCCCGAGCCGGAACAGCGGCTCGAGCCGGCGCAGGATGCCCCCGTGCGGCGCGAGCACGATCCCGGTGCGGAGAACGATCGTGCGGACCCCGGCCTCACGCGCCGGCGCCGTCGCGGCCTCCCAGTCGCGGCACAGGTCGGCCACGAACCCCTGCCCGGCAGGGCTGCGTTCGTCCACCACCGTCTCGCCGGTGTCCCCGTAGAAGCCGACGGCGCCCGCGTTGACCAGCGTCGGCACCCCGGCGGCCGCGACGGCGGCGGCGAGGACGTCGGTGGGGACGATCCGGCTGTCGCGCAGTTCCTGCTTCACCGCGCCCGACCAGCGCCGCGCACCCACGCTCGACCCGCACAGGTTCACCACGGCGTCGACGCGGTCGAGCGCCGCGGGATCGACCCGCCCCGTCCGCGGGTCCCAGGACCATTCGTCCGGCGCCCCCGGCGGACGCCGCACCAGGCGGCGCACCTCGTGGCCGTGCGCCCGCAGCCACGCGACCGAGGCAGTTCCGATCAGCCCCGACGAGCCGGCCACGAGGATGCGCATGCCGGAGATTCTCCCGCATCTGCGGGGATCGGGACGCGGAAGCGGGGGCCTCGTCGGTGTGACGATGCCCCCGCTGCGGGTCCGGTGAGTGCCGGGCTACACCCCGTGGGTCACAGACCCAGGTCGGCTTCGAACGCCGCCTCCTCGAGGCGGTGCTTGATCGTGGTGAGGAACCGGCCTGCGTCCGCGCCGTCGACCAGCCGGTGATCGTAGGTCAGCGGCAGGTAGCACATCGAACGGACACCGATCGACTCGTTGCCCACCTCGTCGGTGACGACCACCGGTCGCTTGACGATCGCCCCGGTGCCGAGCATCGCCGCCTGCGGCGGCACCAGGATCGGCGTGTCGAACAGGGCGCCCTGGCTGCCGATGTTCGTGATCGTGAAGGTGCCCCCGGCCAGCTCGTCGGGCTTGAGGCCACCGCTGCGGGCACGCTTGGCGATGTCCGCGATCGCGCGGGCCAGGCCGGCCAGCGACAGGTCACCGGCGTTGTGGATCACCGGGGAGAGCAGACCCTGCTCCGTGTCCACGGCGATGCCGAGGTGCTCGGCCGCGTGGTAGGTGATCTCCTTCTTGTCCTCGTCGTAGGAGGCGTTGATGTTCGGGTGCGCCTTGAGGGCCTCGACGACGGCCTTCGCGAAGAAGGGCAGGAAGGTCAGGTTGACGCCCTCGCGCTCGGCGAAGGTCGCCTTGGCCTGCGCCCGCAGGTGCGCGATCTTGGTGACGTCGACCTCGAAGGTCTGGGTGAGCTGCGCGGTGGTCTGCAGGGACTCGCGGGTCTTGATCGCGGTGATCTGGCGGATCCGGTTGACCTTCTGCGTGGTGCCACGCAGGTGGGCCAGCTCGGGACGGACACCGGCGGTCGCGGCCGGAGCGGCGGCCGGGGCCTTGGCGGCGGGCGCCGGCGCCTGGGCGGCGGGGGCCTTCGCGGCCTCGGCAGCGGCGAGCACGTCCTGCTTGCGGATGCGGCCGCCGACACCGGTACCGGACACCGTCGACAGGTCGACGCCGTGCTCGGCGGCGAGCTTGCGGACGAGGGGCGTCACGTACGGCGTGGCTCCACCCGAGGTCTCCTCGGCCGCGGGGACCGGAGCGGGGGCCGGAGCGGCCTGCTTCACCGGCTCGGGGGCGGGCTGCTTCACCGGCTCGGGGGCCGCCTGCTTCGCCGGCTCGGGCTTCGGTTCCGCCTTCGGCTCGGGCTTCGGTTCCGGCTTCGGCTCGGGCTTCGACGGTGCCGCGGCCGGGGTTCCCGATCCGATCACCGCGAGCTGCCCACCGACCTCGACGGTGTCGTCCTCCTGGGCGTTGATCTCGAGGAGCACTCCGGCAACCGGGGACGGGATCTCCGTGTCGACCTTGTCGGTGGACACCTCGAGCAGGGGTTCGTCGACCGCGACCTCGTCACCGACGGACTTCAGCCACCGGGTGACGGTGCCCTCGGTCACGGACTCGCCGAGCGCCGGCATGGTGACCGGGGTGCCCTCGGCGGCGCCGGCGTCGGAACCGGACGGAGCCGGAGCGGGCTCGGGTTCCGGCTCGGGCTCGGGGGTGGGCTGCTCCTCGGGTGCCGCCTCCTCGGTCGGGGCGGCAGAAGGGGTGGTGGACGATCCCGCGTCGTCGGCGGAGTCACCGATCACCGCCAGCTCGCCGCCGATCTCGACCGTCTCGTCCTCTTGGGCGACGATCTTCACCAGCACACCGGCCGCGGGCGAGGGGATCTCGGTGTCGACCTTGTCCGTGGAAACTTCGAGCAGCGGCTCGTCGACTTCGACCGTGTCTCCTTCCTGCTTGAGCCATCGCGTGACAGTTCCCTCGGTGACGCTCTCACCAAGCGCTGGCATCTGGACGGAGAAGGCCATGTCTGTTGACTCCTCGACGGTTGTGTTCGGGTGTGTTGAGTTGTGCCGACCGATGGTCGCGGACCATTGTGTGGTCGCAGACCATTGTGCTCGAGGCCACGGTCTCGTGCGGTGTCTTGCGGTGTTCGATTGAGACCACACCCGATGCCGGGTATGACCTCGACCATCCTTGCACTGATCCAATCGCGGCGTTCGACGAGGGTTGGGTCACGCGCGCCCGCGCGTCCCTGCCGCCCGGCAGGGACGCGCCGGACGGATCAGCCGTTGGCCGCGATGTCCTCGATGACGGCGAACAGCGTGCGCACCGGCACACCGGTGCCGCCCTTGCCGACATAGCCGAACGGGCTTCCGGTGTTGAAAGCCGGCCCGGCCACGTCGATGTGGGCCCACTGCACGCCCTCGGCGACGAACTCCTTCAGATACAGGCCGGCGGCGAGCATCCCGCCCCACCGGTGCGGCGTGACGTTGGCCAGATCGGCCACCCGGGAGTTCAGGTCCGCGCGCAGCTCGGCCGGCAGCGGCATCGCCCACCCGTTCTCGCCCACCTCCTGCGAGAGCCGTGCGACACGGTCCCGGAACTCGTCGGTGCCCATGACGCCCGGCGTCCGCGTCCCCAGGGCGACCATCTGCGCGCCCGTGAGCGTCGCGGTGTCGATCAGGTAGTCGGGCTCGTCCTCGCAGGCACGGACGATGGCGTCGGCAAGGATGAGACGACCCTCGGCGTCGGTGTTGATCACCTCGACGGTGGTGCCGCCGTACTGGGTGAGCACGTCGCCGGGACGCTGTGCCGTCGCGGACGGCATGTTCTCGGCCATCGGCACCGTCGCGGTCACGTCTGCCGCCACCCCGAGCTTCGCGGCGAGCACGACCGTCGCGACCACCGCCGCGGCCCCGCCCATGTCGGACGTCATGTTCTCCATCCCGGCGGCCGGCTTGATGGAGATGCCGCCGGTGTCGAACGTGATGCCCTTGCCCACGAGCGCCACCTTCGGGGCCTTGCGCTTCTTGGCGGAGTAGCTCAGCCGCACGAGCCGCGGCGGGCGCGACGACCCCTTGCCGACCCCGACGATGCCGCCGTAGCCCTGCTGCTCGAGCGCCTTCTCGTCCAGAACCTCGACCCGCAGCCCGGCGGCGGCGCCGAGCGCCTGCGCGCGGTCGGCGAACTCGGCCGGGAACAGGTGGCTCGGCGGGGTGTTGACGAACTCGCGGGCGGTGGCGACCGCCTCGGCGACGGCCGTCGCCCGGGCCAGCGCGGCCTTGACCTCGCGGGCGCGCGGCGACGCGACGAGCAGCTCGATCCGGGCGGGGGGCTGCGCGTCGCCGGAGTTCGACTTCGCGGTGCGGAACTCGGTGAACGTGTACGCGCCGAGCGCGAAGCCCTCCGCGGCGGCGCCGAGATCCACGGCGGACAGGGTCGTCGCGACCACGGAGGCGCCGGCGAGGGCGCGCGCCGCAGCGCCGGCGGAGCGGCGCACCTGTTCGGCGTCGATCTTGCCGGCGGCGCCGAGCCCGACGGCGAGCACGCTGGTGACCGGCAGGGCGGCGGGCGCGGGGATCCGCGTGACCTCCTCGGCCTTGCCCTTGGCGCCGACGGACTGCAGGGCGTCGAGCAGCCCGCCGAGGACGTCCTCGTCGACCAGTCCGTCGCCGAGCAGGGCCTCGGGACCGTCGTCGCCTGCGGTCAGGCCGATGACGAGGACGTCCGCGCGCTTGGAAACGCTTCCGGCGAGAACGAGTTCGGGCAGGGTGGGCGAAAGGGCACTCACGGGCGTCTCCTAGGGGGAAGGGGGTCGTGGCACCGATGCTAATGATCCCGGGGGGTGGGATAGCGTGGGGCGCATGAGCGACCAGTCACTGCTGCAGGGCCCGATCCACGCCGTCCACACCGAACTCGGTGCGACCTTCGCGGCCTTCGGTGGCTGGCAGATGCCGGTCTCGTACGCCGGCACCGTCGCCGAGCACACCGCCGTGCGCGAGAACGTGGGCCTGTTCGACGTCAGCCATTTGGGCAAGGCCCTCGTCGCCGGTCCGGGCGCGGCCGACTACGTCAATTCGACGCTCACCAACGACCTGCGCAAGATCGGCCCGGGCAAGGCCCAGTACACCCTCTGCTGTACCGAGTCCGGGGGTGTCACCGACGACCTGATCGTCTACTACGTCTCCGACGAGGAGCTGTTCCTCGTGCCGAACGCCGCGAACACCGCCACGGTCGTCGCCGTCCTCGCCGCGAACGCGCCCGAGGGCGTGACGGTGACGAACCAGCACCGCGACCACGGCGTCTTCGCCGTGCAGGGACCGACCTCCGAAGCTGTCCTGCAGGGGCTGGGGCTGCCCACCGACCTCGGCTACATGAGCTTCGTGGACGCGCAGTGGAACGGCGTGCCGGTCCGCGTGTGCCGCACCGGCTACACCGGTGAGCGCGGCTTCGAACTGGTGCCGCGCTGGGCCGACGCCGAGGCGCTGTTCCGGGCGCTGGCCGACGCCGTGCGTGCCGCCGGCGGTCAGGTTGCCGGGCTCGGGGCCCGCGACACTCTGCGCACCGAGATGGGCTACCCGCTGCACGGGCACGAGCTGTCGGAGGCGATCTCGCCCCTGCAGGCCCGCTGCGGCTGGGCGGTGGGCTGGAGCAAGCCGGCGTTCCGGGGACGTGCGGCGCTCGTCGCGGAGAAGGAGTCCGGTCCCGCGCGACGGCTGTGGGGGTTGGAGGCGCTCGACCGTGGCGTGCTGCGGCCGGACCTGAAGGTGCTGCGCGACGGAAACACGGTGGGGGAGACCACGTCCGGCACGTTCTCCCCGACGCTCAAGGTCGGTATCGCGCTGGCGCTCCTCGATACGGCGGCGGGCCTGGCCGCCGGTGACGAGGTCGCGGTCGACGTCCGGGGACGCGCCCTGCGCGCCCGGTTGGTCGTCCCACCGTTCGTCCCCGACCACACCAAGTAGGGCGGCGCGGGCGGTTCGATAGGATCAACGGTCATGACCGGTGTCCTCGAATTCGCCCACGTTCCGCACCCCTCGCCCGCCTCCGCGGAGCGGCGTGGAGAGATATTGGCGGATCCGGGGTTCGGCCGGTACTTCACCGATCACATGGTCACGATCGACTACACCGAGGGCCGCGGCTGGCACGACGCCACCGTCCAGCCGTACGGCCCGATGCAGCTCGACCCGGCCGCGATGGTGCTGCACTACGGGCAGGCGATCTTCGAGGGTCTGAAGGTCTACCGGCAGCCCGACGGCAGCATCGCGGCCTTCCGCGTGTACTCCAACGCCGAACGGATGCGCCGGTCCTCGCGGCGCCTGGCCATGGCCGAGCTGCCGGACGAGTTGTTCGTCCGTTCGATCGCGGAGCTGGTCGAGGCCGACCACGAATGGGTGCCCGCCGCCGGTGGCGAGGAGTCGCTGTATCTGCGGCCGTTCATGTTCTCCACCGAAGCCGGTCTCGGCGTGCGGCCCGCGAACCAGTACCGGTACATGCTGATCGCTTCCCCGGCCGGCGCGTACTTCCCCCGCGGCGTCAAGCCGGTGAGCGTGTGGATCTCGCAGGAGTACGTGCGGGCCGCGCCGGGCGGCACGGGCGACGCCAAGTTCTCCGGGAACTATGCCGCGTCGCTGCTGGCGCAGGCGCAGGCCACCGAGCAGGGCTGCGACCAGGTCGTGTGGCTCGACGCCGTCGAGCGCCGCTACATCGAGGAGATGGGCGGCATGAACCTGTGCTTCATCTTCGGATCGGCCGCCGACGCGAGGCTGGTGACGCCGGAGCTGTCCGGCTCACTGCTGCCCGGCATCACCCGCGACTCCCTGCTCACCCTGGCCAGGGACGCCGGCCTCGAGGTGGAGGAGCGCAAGATCTCGGTGGAGGAATGGGAGTCGAAGGTCGCCACCGGCGAGATCACCGAGGTCTTCGCGTGCGGCACCGCGGCGGTCATCACCCCGGTCGGCACCGTCAAGAGCCGGGACGGCGAGTTCACCGTGGCCGACGGCGAGCCCGGCAAGGTCACCATGGCCCTGCGTGACACCCTCACCGGCATCCAGCGGGGGACGTTCGCCGACACCCACGGCTGGCTCACCACCCTGCGTTGAGCCCGGCTCGGCCGGGCCCTGCACTGAGCCCGGCTCGGCCGGGCCCTGCACTGAGCCCGGCTCGGCCGGGCCCTGCACTGAGCCCGGCTCGGCCGGGCCTACGCGACGGCCGCGCTCAGCGCCGCGGCCACGATCGTCACCGTCGTCTCGAGGCCGGCCCCGAGCGCGTCGCCGTTGAGGCCGCCGAACCGGCGGACGCAGTGCCGCACCAGTAGCAGTGCAGCACCGAGCGCCACGGCCACCGTCACCGGGCCGGCCCACCAGGAGCCGGGCACGCACCAGGCCGCCGCGACGAGCGCGACGCCGGCCCACAGCGCGCCCACCCCGAGCGGCTGTGTCCCCGCCACCAGGGCACCGAACCCGCTGCCCGGGGCTGCGGCCACGCCGCGTCGGCAGGCGAGGACGACCGCGACCCGGCCGGCGGTGACGGCGAGGATCACGGCGGGCCAGGATCGCGCGTCGGCGAGCGCCCCGAACGAGGCGGCCTGCGCACCGAGCACGACCACCAGGGTGGCCACCCCGAACGGTCCGGCGCCGCCCGACTTCATCACCTCACGAGCCCGCTCCGGCGGTCCGTAGCAGCCGAGCCCGTCGGCCGTGTCGCACAGGCCGTCGAGGTGCATGCCGCGCGTCGCGAGGCCCAGGAACCCCACCCCGATCAGGCCCGCGAGCAGGGGAGTGCAGCCGGCGGCGACCGTCGCCCACAGCACGCCTGCGGTCCCGAGACCCAGCACGAGGCCGGCGACCGGCGCCGCGGCGATAGCCGCGCCCCCGGCGCCGCGATCGATGCGCCCCGGTCCCTGAACCGGCAGCACGGTGAGCCAGGAGAGGGCGAGGGCGATGCCGCGCATCGGTCGCCGCAGGGCGATGCCACGCATCAGTCGCTGCAGGGCGATGCCACGCATTAGTCGTCGCGCGGATCGGCGCCCGGCGTGGCGTCCTCGTCGCGGGTGCTCACGCCGGCCTCGGCGAACGTCGCCATGTTCGTGAGGACCGCCACCGCGCCGTGCAGGATCGGCAGCGCGGCGACCGCCCCCGAGCCCTCGCCGAGACGCATCCCCAGGTCGACGAGGGGATCCAGATTCAGGTGCCGCAGGGCCAGCGTGTGGGCCGGTTCGGTGGAGCGGTGCCCGGCGATCCACCAGTCCCGGGCTCCCGGGGCGAGTTCCTCGGCGACGAGCGCCGCGGCGGTGACGACGACCCCGTCGAGCACGACCGGGGTCCGGCGTACCGACGCCTGCGCGAGGTACCCGGCCATCGCGGCGAGGTCGGCGCCTCCCGCGGTGCGCAGCAGCGCCACCGGGTTGCGGGCGTGGGGCCGTGCGCGGCGCATCGCGTCGCGGATCGCGGCGACCTTGCGCATCCAGGCGGCGTCGTCGATGCCGGTGCCGCGTCCCACGGCCGCGACGGGCTCGGTGCCGGTGAGCGTGGCGATCAGCGCCGTCGCGGGGGTGGTGTTGCCGATCCCCATGTCACCCGCGACGAGCAGGTCGGCTCCCGCATCGACCTCCTCGTCGGCGACGGCTCGCCCGGCGGTGATCGCCTGGAGGGTCTCTTCCTCGGTGAGCGCGTCCTCCCGGTCGATGGAGCCGCTCGACCGGCGCACCTTGTGTGCGGAAACCGCCGGATCCGTGTCCCCGTCGACGGCCATGTCCACCACCCGGACCCCGGCGCCGGCGGTGGCGGCGAGAACGTTGACCGCGGCGCCGCCGGCGAGGAAATTGGCGACCATCTGAGCGGTCACCTCGGGGGGATACGCCGAGACACCGCCGCGGGCCACACCGTGATCGCCGGCGAACACCACCACCCGGGGACGGGTGAACGGGTGGGGCGGTACCTGCCCCTGGCAGGACGCGACCCAGCACCCCAGCTCCTCCAGCCGGCCGAGGGAACCGGCAGGCTTGGTGAGATCGCGCTGCCGGGCGTCGGCGCGCCGGCGGACCTCCCGGTCGGGGGCGACGACGGGCGGGAAGACGACGTCGGCGGAGTGGACCGATTCGCTGCTCACGGGGCACCTTTCACGAAGTGGCGGAGGTCGAAGCCACCGCTGGACGCTATCAACCCGCGCCGTGGCAGAAAATCGACGGTAGATGGCTTTGCTGCCACTGTCTCGGGCGTTGCATCGGCGACAGACTGTCCGTCATGAGCCAGGTCGTCGTGATCGTCCTCGTGTTGGCCGCGCTCGTCGCCGGCCTCGAACTCGCGCGGGCCCGTTCCCGCCCCGCCCCGCGGTGGGTGACGCGGGCCTGGTGGCGCCACAACCACTTCCGGCCGCACGATCCGTCGTCGCCCCTGTGCGGCGACCCGTCGGCCGGCTGGGTGCGCAGCACGATCGATGCGCGCCGAGCACCGCACCACTGACCGGTGCGCAGGCCCGCGCGGTCAGACGGCGTCGCCGGGGGAAACCCGCGGCAGCGGCGCCCGGAGCTTGCGGATCTGCGAGGCTCGCACGAACGCGTACCACCCCAGGCCGAAGCCGCCCTCCGTGGTGTCGGGGAAGCGGGCCCGGGCCTTCTTGTTCACGAGGCGGCCGAGGTAGATCCCCTCGATCACCATGAGCACGATCATCGCGAACATCGCGAGCGTCACGTACTGCTGGACCACCGGCCCGAGGAACATCGTCATGATCAGGACCAGCGCCATGGGCATGAACAGGCCCACGAGGTTGCGGCGGCTGTCCACCAGGTCGCGCACGTAGGCCCGCACGGGCCCCTTGTCGCGCGGCAGCAGGTACTTCTCCTCGCCCGCGAGCATGCGGGTGCGGCGCTCGCCGGCGGCGGCGCGGCGCTCCGCGGACTGCGCCTTGCGCTCCTCCTTGGAGAGGGACTGCTTGGCGGCCTTGCGGCGCGCCCGGGCTTCCTTGGCGGTCAACGGAGCCGGAGCGACGGGACCACGCCGGCGGGCCTCGGCCTCTCGGCGCTTCGGGGTCGGACGACCCTTGCCGGTCGTTCCCTTGCCGCCCTCGGACTGCGGGTCGGCGACGGACTCGGACGCGCCGAGGTCCCCGTTGTCGGATTCGTCGGAACCGCCGCGGCGTAGCAACTTCACCCCTCCAGGCTATGGGAAAACCGTCCCGGCCGGAAAATCGCCCCCGGTCAGGCCCGCGTGCGGTCCGAGGCGCGCATGAGGAATAGATGCGCGCGCGGTACCGTTGAGGCAACCGGGTTGGAACACGAAAGACTAGGGAGCGCCCATGACTGTGCAGGAAGAGACCGCCACTCACGGCGTCACCATGACCGAGGCCGCCTCCGCCAAGGCGAAGGCGCTGCTCGACCAGGAGGGCCGCGACGACCTCTCGCTGCGCATCGCCGTGCAGCCGGGTGGGTGTGCGGGCCTTCGCTACCAGCTGTTCTTCGACGACCGGACGCTCGACGGTGACCTCACCCGCGACTTCGGCGGCGTCATTCTCGCCGTCGACCGCATGAGCGCCCCCTACGTCGAAGGCGCGTCGATCGACTTCGTCGACACGATCGAGAAGCAGGGCTTCACGATCGACAACCCGAACGCCACCGGCTCCTGCGCCTGCGGCGATTCGTTCAACTGACGTAAGTCCGCCCGTGTCCGAAGGACGCGGTCCGCACTGCGGCCCCGACGCGCACTCGCGTCGGGGTCGCAGTGCTGTGCGGGTGGGTGCGGGTAGCGTGAGATCGGTCCCAGTCCTTCGCTGAAAGGCCCAGCCACGTGACCATCGCCGTGACCGGTTCCATCGCCACCGACCACCTCATGCGTTTCCCCGGACGCTTCGCCGAGCAGCTCGTCGCAGACCAGCTCAGCCACATCTCGCTCAGCTTCCTGGTCGACGACCTGGTGGTCCGTCGCGGCGGCGTGGGCGGCAACATCGCCTACGCGATGGGTGTGCTCGGCGGGTCGCCGGTGCTCGTCGGGGCGGTCGGCGCCGACTTCGCCGAGTACCGTGCGTGGCTCGAGGGCAACGGCGTCAACTGTGACCCCGTGCACGTGTCGCAGACCGCGCACACCGCGCGCTTCGTGTGCACGACCGACGAGGCGATGGCACAGATCGCCTCGTTCTATCCCGGCGCGATGTCCGAGGCCCGGGACATCTCCCTCGCCGACGTGACCGGGGCGCACGGGGTCGATCTGGTCCTGATCGGTGCGAACGACCCGGAGGCGATGGCCCGGCACACCGACGAGTGCCGACAGCTCGGCATGCCGTTCGCGGCCGACCCGTCCCAGCAGCTCGCCCGTCTGAGCGGCGACGAGGCGGCCCGGCTGATCGACGGTGCCGCCTACCTGTTCACCAACGAGTACGAGTGGGGGCTCCTGCAGCAGAAGACCGGCCTGACCGAGGAGCAGATCCGCGCCATGGTCGGTCTGCGCGTCACCACGCTCGGCGGCCACGGTGTCGAGATCGTCGAACGGGACGGCCACCGGATTCACGTCGGCGTCGTGCCCGAGCGGGCCAAGGTGGATCCCACCGGCGTCGGCGACGCATTCCGGGCGGGCTTCCTGCTGGGACACCGCGCGGGCCTCAGTCTCGAGCGTGCCGCCCAGCTCGGCTCGCTCGTCGCGGTGCTCGTGCTCGAGACGACCGGCACCCAGGAATGGACCTTCGACCGTCCCGACGCGGTCAAGCGGCTGGCGGTCGCGTACGGGCAGACGGCCGCGGACGAGATCGCCGCGATCCTGCCGTGACCGGCCGGTGTGTCCTTTGCGGCTCTACTGACTGATCTGTGGGTTTGTTCTGCCGGGTAGCCTGGGTCGGTCGCCTCCGAGGCTGAGCATCGCCAGGGCGATGACAGCCTCGGGGGTGTGGAACCCGAAGCCGCGGCGGACGATGAGCCGGATCTTGGTGTTGACCGATTCGACCCGCCCGTTCGACAACCGGTGTTCGATCGTGGCCAGGATCGCCGGGCGTTGGGCGGTGATACTGCGGGCCAGGCCCACGAACGCCGGCAGGCCACTGGCGGTGGCGTCCTCGATCCACGCCTCGAGCGCATCGGGGGCCACCGCAGACGGCAGCTTCAAGATCAGCCGTAGTTGTTCCTTGAGCTGCCAGGCCCGGAACAACCGGGCGTCGTGGGCCTGGATCCAGGCCAGCTGATCACGCTGGGCCGCGGTCAGGTGTTCGGGATTCTTCAGCAACGCCCAGCGGCTGTTCTTCACCGCCGCGGTGGCCGGATCCCCGGCCGAGCGGGTGCGCGACTTGTATCCCGCCCCGGCCCAGGGCCGGGCCGGCGGACGGGGACCGCGGGCCCGGTTCCACGCCGCCCGCCGCTCCACGTCGAGGGCACCGGTCGCCCACGCCACGATGTGGAACGGGTCTGCGCAGCGCACCGCGGCCGGGCACCACCGGTCCACCGTCGCCGCGATCCACCCGGCCGCGTCCGAGGTCACGTGCGTGATCTCGGCGCAACGATCCGGCCCGAGTGCGGTGAAGAACCCGGCGAGCACCGCAGCGCCGTGACCGGGAGCGGCCCACACCAACCGTCCGGTGTCGTGGTCGACGACCACGGTCAGGTACTTGTGGCCCTTCTTGTAGGACACCTCGTCGATCCCGATCCGCCGCACCCCGGCCAGCCGGTCGGCGCCGGCGTCGCCGTCGGCGAACACCCGCGCCACGATCACCCCGACCGTGCGCCAGGCGATCCGCATCAACTCGCACACCGCCGTCTGCGAGGTCTGCGTGGCCAGCCACGCCACCGTGGCATCGAAACCGTAGGTGTGCCCGGCGCCGTGCCGGGCCCACGGCACCGCCGCCACCACCACCGCGTGTTCGGCGCACCGTACCCGTGGCACGGGGGCTTCGACGAACACCGGCACCGCACCCCAGTCCGGGGCCCGCCACCGGCGCCGCCCGGTGCCCGCGTCGTAGCGCGGGCACCGCCGCCGGCACACCCCGCACCGATGCCGGGCGCGGGCCTGCGGCCGCACCGAGACCACCACCGCCCCGGCCTGCTCGTCGAAACCGACCGTGTCGACGACCGTGTTGTCGACACCCAACACCCGACGCCATATCCTGGCTGCGCGCACGCCGTTCTCCGCACCTGTAGCGAACTGACCCTAGACAAGCCAGAACGCTACTGCGGCAACGGCGTGCGCTCTCGTCAACCGTGCAAACTACCCACGGTTACGTCAGGAGAGCCTCCTTTGCGCGGTTCCCACCGCCCGAAGGACACACCGGCCGCGTAGCGGCCCTACACCTCGACGGGGTAGGCCGGCTCCTGGATGTCCGGCACGATGCGCTGCTCGACGAAGATGCCGTGCCAGATCATGAACACCAGCACCGTCCACAGCCGGCGGCTGTGATCGACGCGGCCCTCGCGGTGCTCGTCGAGCATCCGGCCGACGGCCGCCTTGTCCAGCAGGTGCTCGGTGCCCGACTCGGCGATCACGGCGCGGGCCCACTCGAACAGCTCCGGGCCGCGCAGCCAGTGCCGCAGCGGCACGGGGAAGCCGAGCTTCGCGCGGTGCAGCACGTGCGGCGGGACGATACCCTCGAGGGCCTGGCGCAGCGCGTACTTGGTGGTGTTCTTCGTGATCTTCTGATCCAGCGGCACCTGCGAGGCGACGCGGAAGACCTCGGGATCCAGGAACGGCACCCGCAGCTCCAGCGAGTTCGCCATCGTCATCTTGTCGGCCTTGACGAGGATGTCGCCGCGCAGCCACGTGAACAGGTCGAGGTGCTGCATCCGCGCGACGGGATCCCAGCCGGCGGAGCGGGCGTAGATCGGCGCGGTGACGTCCTGATGCGTCCATTCCGGACGGAAGTCGCGCAGCACCGCCCGCAGCTGCGCGTCGTTGAAGCTGCGGGCGTTCCCGTAGTACCGCTCCTCGAGGGTCATCGACCCGCGATGCAGCAGGCTCTTGCCGCGGGTGCCCTCGGGGATGCGCTCGGACAGCTTCCCGGCCGCGCGCCGCAACGGCTTCGGCAGGTACTCGAACGGCTTCAGCGACAGCGGCTCGCGGTAGATGGTGTAGCCGCCGAACAGCTCGTCGGCACCTTCCCCGGAGAGCACCACCTTCACGTGCTTGCGGGCCTCCTTGGCGACGAACCACAGGGGCACCAGCGCGGGATCGGCGACGGGGTCGTCCAGATACCACACGATCTCGGGGATCGCCGCGGCGAACTCGGCGGGGGAGACGACCTTGACGACGTGGCGGGCGCCGATCGCGGCGGCGGACTCGGCCGCCACGTCGACCTCCGAGTAGCCCTCGCGCTCGAACCCGGTGGTGAACGTGATCAGGTTCGGATTGTGCCGCATCGCGAGCGCCGCGACGGCCGTGGAGTCGATGCCGCCGGACAGGAACGACCCGACCGTCACGTCGGCACGCATGTGCTTGGCGACGGAGTCCTCGAGTGCCTCGGCGATTTCCCGGTACCGGTCGCGCTCGCGGCCTGCGGCAAAGGGCCGGACCGGGAACGTCGGCTCGAAGTAGCGCGTGATCTCCGGCCGGCCCCCCGGGCGCACCCGGGCGTAGCAGCCGGACTCGAGCCGCCGGATCTCCTTGTGCAGGGTCTCCGGCTCGGGAACGTACTGCAGCACCGTGTAGTGCTCGACGGCGCGGGGGTCGAGTTCGGTGCCGATCCCGATCAGATCGGCCAGCTCGAGCAGGCTCTTCTTCTCGCTGCCGAACGCGGTGCCGCCGGTGCCCGTGGCGAGGAACAGCGGCTTGATGCCGAACGGGTCGCGGGCGAGGAACAGCTCGCGCGTCTCGGTGTCCCAGATCGCGAACGCGAACATGCCCCGCAGCCGTCGCACCGCCTCGGTGCCCCAGTAGTGGTACGCGGCGACGATGGTCTCGCTGTCCCCCTCAGTGGCGAACTGCGCCCCGTACTTCTCCGCCAGCTCGGCCCGCAGCTCCACGTAGTTGTAGATCTCACCGTTGAAGGTCAGGGCGTAGCGCTCCGGGGACTCCGGCGGGCCCCACCGCAGCGGCTGGTGCGAGTGCGCGATGTCGATGATCGACAGCCGGTTGAACCCGTAGACCAGGTCGTCGTCGTGCCAGGTGCCGTGCTCGTCCGGTCCGCGATGACGCAGGCAGTGCATCGCGGAGTCGACCCTGGCGACGGCGTCGTCGCTGGTGCCGTCAGTGGTCAGTAACCCGAGCAGTCCGCACACGGCGTCCGATACCTCATTCCGGTTGGGATGGATTCGGCCCCCGGGATGTTGCCGCAGCAGGGACCGACGGTCTGCATGGCAGTATGCCGCAGGCCGGGGGTCGCGGCAGCCGGTGGCCGGCGTCGACCCAGGCCGTGAGCAGCGGGCACGCGACGACGCGACACGTTGTGTGCGCCCCGGGGATGGATCGCGGCCGGGTTTGGTCTACGCTGCGTAGTAATTGGGTCTGCCCTCCGGGTGTGCCCTAGTGGAATTGCGGCGATCAGGAAGGCGTGAACGTGGCGCAAGGTCGGATCCTTCGGCGGTTCGGGCTGGCAGCATCTCTCGGTATTGCAGCCGTGCTGCTGACGGGATGTAGCAGCGAGGAAGTCCTGCGTTTCGGCTGGCCGGAGGGGATTACCCCGCAGGCCGAGCGTATGCGTGAGCTGTGGACGTGGTCGGTCGTCGCCGCCCTCGTCATGGGTGTACTGGTGTGGGGCCTGACCTTCTGGGTGGTCATCTTCCACCGCAAGAAGAAGGACTCGCCGGAGTTCCCGCGGCAGACGGCCTACAATGTGCCGCTCGAGCTGCTGTACACGGCGGTCCCGTTCGTCATCATCGCGGTGCTGTTCTACTTCACCGTGGTGGTGCAGAACTACGTCCTCGAGAAGGAGGACAACCCGAATGTCGTCGTCGACGTCACGGCGTTCCAGTGGAACTGGAAGTTCGGCTACCGCACCGTCGACCTCGGTGAGGGCACGGCGCGCTACGAGGGGACGGACGAGATCGCGCAGGCCGCGGTCGAGGGCGACACCGAGGAGCATGCCGGCGGCGAGCACGAGATCCCGGCCCCGATCCACGGCCAGGAGGCCGAGGACCTGTCGTACCTGCACTACAACAAGATCGAGACGGTCGGCACCAGCAACGAGATCCCGGTCCTCGTCCTGCCGACCGATCGCCGGATCGAGTTCGTGCTCGCCTCGTCCGACGTGATCCACTCCTTCTGGGTGCCGGAGTTCCTGTTCAAGCGTGACGTCAACCCGAACCCGCTGAACAACAGCTCCGATCCGGTCTTCCAGATCTCCGAGATCCAGGAGGAAGGCGCGTTCGTCGGCCGCTGCGCCGAGATGTGCGGCACCTACCACGCGATGATGAACTTCGAGGTCCGCGCGGTGAGCCCGGAGCGGTTCGCGGAGTACATCGAGCTCCGCAAGCCCGTCGAGGACGGTGGCGAGGGCCTGACCAACGCGCAGGCGCTCGAGCGCATCGGCGAGTCCCCGGTCGCGACGTCCACCACCCCCTTCAAGACCGACCGCACCGACCGCGCGGCCAGTGGTGTCGTCACCGCGGGCAACTGACCGGTAAACCTCCGACCAAGGACAAGCTGATATGAAGATCGAAGCCAAGCTCTTCGAAGTCGTGACGGTGTTCTTCGTGCTCGTCGCCATCGTGTACGGAGTGTTCACCGGCCTGTCCCGCACGGGCATCGAGTGGGCCGGCCTGACGGCGATCGTGCTCTCCGCCGGCCTGACGCTCATCGTCGGCACCTACTTCCGGTTCGTGGCCCGTCGCCTCGACACCCGCCCGGAGGACTACGAGGAGGCCGAGATCAGCGACGGCGCAGGCGACCTGGGCTTCTTCAGCGCGGGTAGCTACTGGCCGATCCTGCTGGCCGGGGCGGCTGCGTTCGCCGCCATCGCGCTGGCCTTCTTCCAGCCGTGGCTGATCGTCCTCGCCGTGATCCTGATCCTCGCTGCTGCGGCCGGCCTGGTGTTCGAGTACCACGTCGGACCCGAGAAGCACTGAGCGCACACAGCGCGTAGATCCGATGCCGCGGGGCGGCCTCACCACACGGTGAGGCCGCCCCGCGGCCGTTTCCGTTCCGTGCCCGGACGGGGAGCCTCGGGCCGTGCTCGCCGTGCTCGCCGTGCGCGGTTCGCGTCACGGCTCGGCGGGGTGTCACCGGGGAATCGTCCATGGCCCGGTCGTGGGGAACGGGGCCGACGCCGGGGGTGCCGGGCGGGCAGTGTCGCGGCGCGCCGCTGTCCCGGCCGCGAGAGCCCTCACGCCTACTCACCCGCCCGGCGTAGCCACGGCGGATCCACAGGCGGGCGCTGCTGAGGTACTACGGCGGCGACCTCGTCGAGGTGGCGCTCGCCGCCGTGCCGGCGGTGGGGTGATACCGCGCCGAGGGTCGGAATCGAACCCGGATGGTCCCGTCGGAACGCGGCGGCAGGACACCGCGCGGAACGCGGCGGCAGGACACCGCGCGGAACGCGGCGGCAGGACACCGCGCGGAACGCGGCGGCAGGACACCGCGCGGAACGCGGCGGCAGGACACCGCGCGCCCCCGGGCAGACGCCGATGCGGTACCGCGCTCGAACCGACTCGCGTACCGCGACACGCCCGGCCCGTCCGAGGGCCGGTGAGCCGACGGTCCGCTCGGGTTCCCGGCCGTCCGTCGCAGTGGGGGAGGGGTGGGGTGCGGGGACCGGATCCGGTCGTCCGCACCGACCGGAAGCCACCGGGGATGGAAGCCGCAGGGACCACGGAGAAACGGGAGGGGCCCCGAACCGTTTCCGGTTCGGGGCCCCTCCCGTGGTTTCGGACTCGAGCGACCGTCAGTGCGCCTTGCCGTCGCCGTCCGTGGTGCCGTGGACGCGCGTCTGGTACTCGCTCAGGATGGCGCGCTGCTCGACCTCGGCCTCGTGGTGCGCGGCCTCGAGTGCCGTCGCCTCCTCGGCCGGGTCCGCGCTCCACCAGCTGCCCGCGCCGGGCTTGCCGGCGGTGCCGAGCTTGTTCATGCGCTTCGGCACCGGAGCACCCTGGTACTCGAGCGGAATCGGGTGACCGTGGTCGTCCACCGGGCCGAGCGGCTGGTGGATCTCGATGTACTCGCCGTGCGGCAGGCGACGGACGATGCCCGTCTCGATGCCGTGCTCGAGCACCTGGCGGTCGCTGCGCTGCAGGCCCAGGCAGAACCGGTAGGTCAGGTAGTAGGCGAGCGGCGGGCCGAGCAGGATGCCGATGCGGCCGATCCACGTCATCGCGTTCAGCGAGATGTCGAACTTGTAGGCGATGATGTCGTTGATGCACATGATGGTCGCGATGGCGTAGAACGTCAGAGCCATCGCGCCGATCGCGGTCCGGACCGGCACGTCCCGCGGACGCTGCAGCAGGTTGTGGTGCGCATCGTCCTTGGTGAACTTCTTCTCGATCCACGGGTAGGCGATGAGGACCGTGAAGACCAGGCCCATGATCACTGCGATCCAGAACACCGCGGGGATCGTGTAGCGGCCGAACAGGTAGATCTCCCACGCCGGCCAGATACGGGCCAGGCCGTCCGTCCACATCATGTAGATGTCGGGCTGCGAGCCGGCGGACACCTGCGACGGGTTGTACGGGCCGATGTTCCAGACCGGGTTGATCTGCAGCAGACCGCTCATCAGCGCCAGCACGGCGAAGGTGATGGCGAAGAACGCACCGGACTTGACCGCGAACACCGGCAGGATCCGGACACCGACGACGTTCTGCTCGGTACGGCCGGGGCCGGGGAACTGGGTGTGCTTCTGGTACCAGACCAGGGCCAGGTGAGCTGCGATCAGGGCGAGGATGATGCCCGGAATCAGCAGCACGTGCGCGACGTACAGGCGCGGGATGATGAGCATGCCGGGGAAGTCGCCGCCGAAGATCAGCCAGTGCATCCAGGTGCCGATCACCGGGATGCTGATGGTGATGCCGGACAGCGCGGCCCGCAGGCCGGTGCCGGAAAGCAGGTCGTCGGGCAGCGAGTAGCCGAAGAAGCCCTCGAACATCGCCAGGATCAGCAGCAGCGAGCCGATCACCCAGTTCGCTTCACGCGGACGGCGGAACGCACCGGTGAAGAACACGCGCAGCAGGTGCACGATGATCGACGCGGCGAACATCAGCGCAGCCCAGTGGTGGATCTGCCGGACGAACAGACCGCCGCGCACCTCGAAGGAGATGTCCAGGGTCGTCTCGTACGCACGCGACATCGTGACGCCGCGCAGCGGGGTGTAGGCGCCGTCGTAGGTGACGTGCGCGAGGGACGGATCGAAGAACAACGTCAGGTACACACCCGAGATCAGCAGGATCACGAAGCTGTACAGGGCGATCTCACCCAGGAGGAAGGACCAGTGGGTGGGGAACACCTTGTTGATCTGACGCCGCAGCCCGGCCGCCGGGTGATAGCGCGAGTCGATGTTCTCCGCCGCGTGGGCGGCGCGGGATGGTGTTGCAGTACTCACGGGCGACGCTCCCAAAATGCCGGACCGAGAGCCTCGATGAAGTCACCGTTGGCGACGAGGAAGCCCTCTTCGTTCACTGTAATAGGCAACTGCGGCAGTGCGCGAGCAGCAGGACCGAACAGGGGCTTGCCGTACTCCAGGGCATTGAACTGCGACTGGTGGCAGGGGCACAGGATGCGGTTGGTCTGCTGTTCGTACAACGACGTCGGGCAGCCCAGGTGGGTGCAGATCTTCGAGTAGGCGAAGTAGTCGCCGTAGTTGAAGCTCTCCTGACCCTTGCGCTTGATCGCCCTCGCCGTGTCCTCGGTCCGGAGGCGGATCAGCATGACGGCGTTGCGGATGCCGCGCAGGCCCTCGAGGAGGGCGTGCTCGTCACCGCGGTCCGACTCGCGGAAGGGGAACACGGTCTCCATGCCGCCGGCATCGAGGTCCTCCGGGCGGACCAGGACGATGTCGTTCGGGCGTCCGGTGTCGCGACGCAGGTAGATCGTCTCGCCCGGGTACCGGGGCGTCCAGCCCGAGACCCACAGCGGCGACTCGTCGCCCTCGGCCCAGGGGTTCTTGATCAGGCCGCCGAGCGGCATGATCAAGCCGAGGCCGAGCGCGCCACCACCGAACAGCGCCGTGCGCTTGATCAGCTTGCGACGCGGCAGCGTGGAGGTGTCCAGCGAGTCGGAGAGCTCGGCGACGATCGTCCGCCGATCGACCTCCGAAGAGACTCCGTCGTGCCGATCCTGGATCGACACCTCTTCCGGGATGAACTTCTTGGTGAACTGCACCGCGCCGACGCCGACGCCGAGGATGGCCAGACCCAGGGTCAGGCCCAGCAGCGGCGTGTACAGGTTGTACAGCGTGTAGTTGTCCTCTCCGGGGCCCTGGTACTCCCACGGCCAGAAGATGAAGACCGCGATGAACGCGAGAGCCGACACACCCGCCAGCCCGAACCAGAAGGCGACGTTCCGTTCCGCGCGCTTCTCGGCGCGCGTGCCCGCGACGGGCCAGCGGTCCTTGCGGAACGCCACGTCCACGCCGTCGAGGTTGGTGCCGAGCGCGACGAGATCGTCGCGGCTCATCTGATCGAGGTTCTCGATCGTGTGCTTGTTCGGCGTTTCGCCGCCACTCATGACCTTGCTCCGATCCACAGTGCCGCACCGACGACGGCGACGATCCCGACCACCCACATCGTCGGGCCCTCGGAGGCGGGGCCGAAACCGCCCAGGCCGTATCCGCCGGGGCTGTTCGTCTCGCCGGAGGCCTTGACGTAGGCGATGATGTCCTCCTTCTCCTCCAGCGTGAGCTGACGATCGGAGAACTTGGGCATGTTCTGCGGGCCGGTCAGCATCGCCGTGTAGATCTGCTGCTCGTTCGCCGGATCCAGCGCCGGGGCGAACTTGCCGGACGACAGCGCGCCGCCGCGGCCGGTGAAGTTGTGGCACGAGGCGCAGTTCTGGCGGAACAGCTCGCTGCCGCGGGCGACGTCGTTGCCGCGCAGCGAGGACTGGGCGATCTCGCCGTTCTCGTCACGGATGAGCGTCGGGCCGCCGCCGTTGGCCTGGATGTACGCGCCGAGGGCGTCCGTCTGGGCCGCGTCGAACTTCGGCGTCTTGCGCACGGCCTGGGCCTCGTTGCGCATCATCGGCATGCGGCCGGTGGAGACCTGGAAGTACACGGCTGCCTCGCCGACACCGATCAGGCTGGGGCCGCGGTCCTGCACACCCTGCAGGTTGGCGCCGTGGCACGTGACGCAGGAGGTCTCGTAGAGCTGCTTGCCTTCGCGGATCAGGGCCGACTGGTCCTCGTTCGCCGTCGCCACCTGCGGCGCGGGAGTCAGCGCGGAGGCAAGGAAGCCGGCGCTGAGCAGGCCGAGGGCGAGCACCAGCGCACCGGTGACGCGGCGGCGCAGCTTGCGCTGACGGCGGGACTTGGCGGACGCGGCCGCGGACTGACCGGGCATGTCACCCTCGGAAGCGAGAGGTGGGGATGAACTCATCTGTATCCCTTTGGTATGTCGGGACGGACTGGACGTCAGGGGGCTGCCTGGGCGTTCAGCTGGCTAACGGATGAAATAAATCGTGGCAAACAGCGCGATCCACACGATGTCGACGAAGTGCCAGTAGTAGGAGACGACGATCGCCGCGGTGGCCTGCGCCGGCGTGAACTTGCTGACCCTCGTGCGCACGAGGAGGAACACGAAGGCGACGAGGCCGCCGATGACGTGCAGGCCGTGGAAGCCGGTCGTGATGTAGAAGACCGAACCCCACACCATGCTCGAGATCGTCACGCCCTCGCCGACCAGCTGGGTGTACTCGAAGCCCTGGCCGAGCACGAAGAACGTGCCCATGGCGAGGGTGATGATGTACCACCGCCGGAGGCCGAACACGTCGCCACGTTCGGCTGCGAACACACCCATCTGGCAGGTGAAGGAGGAGGCGATCAGCACGAGGGTGACCGGCACCGCCAACGCCAGATTGAGGTGGACAGGCTCCGGCGGCCAGTTGCCGTCGGCCTGCGCCCGCGCCACGAAGTACATGGCGAAGAGCCCTGCGAAAAACATGAGCTCACTGGACAACCACACGATGGTGCCGACGCTGACCAGATTGGGCCGGTTCAGCGAGTGCACGCGCTGGGTGATTGCAGTTCCTGAAGTCCCTACTGCGCTCGTCACGTTCGCAAGTATGACTGCTCGTAGTAACTCGTGGGCAATCGGGGCCGAAATCGGCGCGTCTTCGCTGGTGGGCGCCGTGCGATCGCGTTTTCCGGGGGCGGTCGTGCACCGCCCGTGGCGCGTGGGATCGTGGTGCGATGAGCAGTGGCGGAGGGGTGTGGGGCCGGGTCCGGCGAGCGTTCTCGCGCAGGCGTACGGAGCCCCTGGATCCGGCACGGCCGGACCTGGTGGTGGTGGTCTCGTCCTTCGACGACGTCGAGGCCTGTTCGACCGCCCTCGAGCGGGGCGCGGCGACCGAACCGGCCTGGTCGCCGGAGTCGGAGGCCGTCCTGCGGCACCATCTCGAGCTGCCGGCCGATTCCGTGGAGCGGGCGATCGCCCTGGCCGCGCAGGACGGGTACGCCCCGGCGCAGCCGGCGAACCCGGCCGGGCCCGGCCTCCAGGCCGTCCTGCTGCAGCGGGTGCAGGTGCTCGATGCGCTGCACTGTTCGCAGGAGCGGTCGCGGATGGCCGGTCTGGCGCAACGGCTCGGCGGTACCGCGCTCGGGTGGGACGCCCTGCAGCCGGAGATCGGCCCTGGCTAAGCTCTTCCGGCATGCGCCGCCGACGACGGCGGCGCACCGAGGAAGAGATGCGGCGAGGGCAGGTGCGATGAACGCTGGACGACAGGCGGATGCGGTGGCCCGGAGCTGGCCGGCGGTCCTCGGTGCGCTCACCGCCGGACGCGACCTCGCGCGTGCGGAGGCCCAGTGGGCGATGGACGAGATCATGTCCGACAACGCCACGGCCGCGCAGATCGCCGCGTTCGGCGTCGCGCTGAAGATGAAGGGGGAGACGCCCGAGGAGCTGCTCGGCCTCGCCGACTCGATGCTGGGCCACGCCCGGCTGGTGCCGGTGGACGACGATGTCGTCGACATCGTGGGCACCGGCGGGGACCGGGCGAACACGGTCAACATCTCCACCATGGCGTCGCTGGTGGTGGCCGCATGCGGCATCCGCGTCGTCAAGCACGGCAACCGGGCGGCATCGTCGAAGAGCGGCGGCGCGGACGTGCTCGAGGCGCTCGGCGTGCACATCAGCCTCGGTCCCGAGGCCGTCGCGGAGTCGGTCGCCGAGGCCGGCATCGGCTTCTGCTTCGCCCCCGTCTACCACCCGGCGCTCCGGTTCGCGGCCGCACCGCGTAAGGAGATCGGTATCCCGACGGTGTTCAACGTGCTCGGGCCGCTGACCAACCCGGCCCGGCCCCGCGCCGGCCTGATCGGATGTGCCTTCCCGGAGCTGATCGGCACGGTCGCCGGTGTCCTCGCCGAGCGGGGCAACTCGGCGCTCGTCGTGCGAGGCGACGACGGACTGGACGAACTGACCACCTCCACGACGTCGACGGTGTACGTCGTCCGGGACGGCAGCGTGAGCACCGTGAGCCTGGATCCCACCGACCTCGGCGTCGCCCGGGTGCCGCTGGACGCGCTGCGCGGCGGCGACGCCGCCGAGAACGCCGTGATCGCGCGGGCGGTGCTCGCCGGGGAGCACGGGCCGGTACGCGACGCGGTCCTGCTGAACGCCGCCGGGGCGATCGCCGCCTTCCGGGGGTTCGAGGGATCGCTCGCCAGTGCCCTGGCGGCGGGGATGCAGACGGCAGCCGAGGCGCTGGACTCGGGCGCGGCGGCGGCGGTGCTCGCCCGCTGGGTCGAGGTGACCAACCGGCTCGCCGCCGCGGGCTGAGCGCGACGACGGGCCGGGCGTCCGTCCTATTCGCCGATCGAGAACCCGGCCTCGACGTCGGCGCTCGAGTACGACTGGAAGGCGATGTGCGTCGCCGTCCTGGTCACGCCGTCGAGCTTGTTGATCCCGCGGGTGACCACCTCGGCGATCTCCTCGTGGTCGCGCACCCGCAGCAGCGCGATCAGGTCGATGTCGCCGGCGCACGAGTACACCTTGTCGACGCCGGCCAGGTCCGCGACCGCCTGGGCGGTCTCCGGGATGCGGTGGGCGTCGGCGTGGATCAGGACGATGGCGTGGATCATTGCTCTCCTCGGCTTCCGGGGACGGACCTGCGGGCGAGCCCTCAGCGTAGGGGGTGCGCGATCGTGACCGGCTCGGCCCCGGCGCGTGCCGTTCGGGCGAGCTCACCCCACTGCGCCCACGCCCCGGCGCCGCGGAGCGGCTCGGACCAGCCCTGGGTGGTCCGGACGATGCGGACTCCGTCGTCGTGGAGCCAGCGGGCCAGCAGCCCCAGTTCCTCGACGAGCGCACCCCGCAGCGGCGCGGTCGTCGGGCGCACGGTCTCGGCCGCGGCGGCGATCGCGTCGACGACGGGCATCGGCGGGACGCCGCGTGGAGCGACTCCCGCTGCCGCGAGCCGGCCGGCCCGGATCACCGCGAACTCCCAACCCCCTTCGGCGCGTCGGCGGGCGGCGATCAGCTCGTCCACCGCCGCGAGGGCGGCCAGGCGCTGCGTCCGGCGCAGCGCGAACACGGCGTCGGCCGCCCGGTCCCGCAGCCGGGCCGCGCTCTCGAACAGTTCGGCGGCGCCGAGGTGGTCGATGCGCTCGCGCATCCGATGCAGCGGCGCGTCGTCCTCCCCGCGCAGCAGCGCCCGGGCGAGGTCCACCTGCCGCGCGTACTCGACGGGGGTCTGCAGCCCGGCCGCGGCGGCGGCGCAGGCCCCCACGGCCTCCGGAGGGCAGTGCTCGCCGTGCCGTTTCGTGCGGGGGATGCGCCGGGTGCAGGTCCGCAGCAGGCAGAACTCGGCGACGGTGGTGGCGACGGCGACGGCGTCGGCCCGCGACGAGAACGGGCCGACGGCGTCGGTCGGGCCGCCGCACGTCGGGGCCGGGGGCGCCGTGGTCGGTGTGCGGACGACGGACAGCCGGGGGAACGCCTCGTCCGTGAGGGTGATCCACCAGCCCCGGGTGGGGAACTTGGAGCGACGGTTGTAGGGCGGGGCGTGCGCGGCGAGCAGCCGCAGCTCCCGCACCCCGGCCTCGAGGGCATGGGCGCACTCGACGTGATCGATCCGGGTGGTGAGTGCCACCATCTCCTTCAGGCGGGGCCGGGTCTCGGATCCGGTGAAGTAGTTGCGCACGCGGCGGCGCAGGTCGACCGCGGTCCCGATGTACAGCACCTCGTCCGAGGGCCCGCGGAACAGGTACACGCCGGGCCGCCGCGGCAGGTGCGCCGCGAGGGACCGTTTGGCGCGTTGCTCGGCGGTGACGGCCGGCAGATAGTCCCGCAGTTCGGTGAGGCTGTGTACCCCTTGGTTGCCGACGCGGTCGATGAGCGCGTGCAGGACGTCGACGGTTGCCCGGGCGTCGTCGAGGGCGCGGTGCGTGGGCGTGGTGGACACCCGGAACAGCTCGGCGAGCGCGGACAGCCGCACGGACGGTGCCTCGTCCCGGCCGAGGACGCGGCGCGCGAGCTTGACCGTGCACAGTACCTGCAAGCGGGGCCACGCGACCTCGGACCGGGACGCCGCGGCCCGCAGGAATCCCACGTCGAAGCCCGCGTTGTGCGCGACGAGCACGGATCCGGCGGCGAACTCGAGGAACGAGGGCAGGACCTGCTCGATCCGGGGCGCGGCACGGACCATGGCGGTCGTGATGCCGGTGAGCTGCACGATGTTCGGGGGGATCGACCGGCCCGGGTCGACGAGCGTGGCGAACTCGCCGAGCACCTCGCCGCCGCGGATCTTGACCGCCCCGATCTCCGTGATCGCGTCGTCCGTGGAGCTGCCGCCGGTGGTCTCGAGATCGACGACGACGAAGGTGGTCTCCCGCAGCGGCGTGTCCAATTCGTCGAAACCGAGCTGCACCCCGACGGCGGGCTCGGTTCGGTGGGGCACGGTCACGACGCCAGGGTAGGGGGCGGGTCCGACACCCCGGGGACGGGGCGGAGACACCCGGAACGGTCCGGGGAGACGAGGATCACACCTTCGGTCGGCCGTGTGGGTGTGGGCGGCGGCGCGAGAGGGTATCGATACCGCGACCGGAGGGCAGGCGCCGCCTCGGTCGGCGGCTTCTCGTTTCGTCGATGCGCTCGTGATCGCCGGTTCGACCTGCGACAACGCGACGGGTTCCGGGCGCAGGCCGCCGGAGGCGCCCGGAGCGGCCGCGGGCCTGCCGCGTCCCGAACCGACCGTTATGTTTCCGTGATCGAACGGGCCGGGTCGTCGGACCCGAATCGGACATACCCGTCAATCCGCGGCGTCTCCGGCGCGGACGGTCGACATCCTCCGATGCGATTTCGTAATCTTTTCGAGACCAAGCGGTGAGGATGTCGAACCACCAGAGGGGAGACGCCGCTCGGTCACCGCCTAATCGGCGCACCCGCAGCGGGTGCCCGAGCCGGGGACCCACGTTGTCCTCTGGGGTGAATCCCCTCCGACCGCGCCAGCGGGACGAGGGGTAGGGCTGATCTTCCCAGCCCGAACCCGTCAGCTAACTCGGTCGGCGGACGAACGGAAGAAATGGAGCAACCCCCTCGTGGCGTCTCAGATTTCCAAGCGCACCGTGCGGCGCGCCGTCGTCGCCGGTGCCCTCGCTCTCGGCGCGGTCACTGTTTCGGCGGGTCCCGCCCTCGCGGAACCGATCACCATTCCCGGCGTCGGCTCGTTCGAGCTGCCGGCGGGTGTGACCCTCCCGCCGGAGGTCACCAACCTCGTCCCGCCGGCCCCGCAGGGTGCCGCGCCGGCGCCGGCCGCGCCCTTCAGCGCGCCGGTCACCTCGGTCGCACAGCGCGCCGTGGACGCCGCTCACACCAAGCTCGGCGCCCCGTACGTCTACGGCGCCGCCGGCCCGGACGCCTTCGACTGCTCCGGCCTGGTGCAGTGGGCCTACAAGCAGGCCGGCCTGAACCTGCCGCGCACCAGCTACGAGCAGGCCTCCGCCGGTCGCGCCGTGGACGTTTCGGCGCTGCAGCCCGGCGACGTCGTGTCCTTCTACGGCGGCAGCCACTCCGGCATCTACATCGGCAACGGCAACGTCATCCACGCGTCGACCTCGGGCCAGCCCGTGAAGGTCGCCCCGGTGAACTCGATGCCGGTCGACGGGGCCCGTCGCTACTGAGCGACGACTCGACGACTGCCACGCAGTGGCGCAGCGGGGGCGGACCGGTCGATGCCGGTCCGCCCCCGCCGGTTTTCCGGGATTCGCCTACCCGGCGCTGCGTGACCTACCGGTGGGTAGACACGAACCAATGCCCTTCCGTAACCTGATCGAGATTTTTCGGGTAACGGGTGCGCAACGTCGAACGAAAGGACCTGGTCCCGTGGTGGTGGACAGGACGAAACGGTCGCTTCGGGCGCTGGTGGCAATCGGAGTGCTGCTGACGGTGGCGTTCGCGGCCGCCCCGGCCGGAGCCGACCCGGTGGGGGAGAGCCCCACCGTCGCCCTGGAGCGGCTCGCCGAGCTGTCGCGCAAGTCCGAGCAGACCACCGAGGCGCTGCACAATGCCGGAATCGATCTCGACGCGAAGGTCGACGCCCAGCGCGCCGCCGACGCGGAGCTGGCCCGCGACCGCGAGGCGCTGGCCGCCGCGGAAGCAGAACTCGCGGTCTTCCGCCCGACCGTGGACAAGCTCGCCGTCGCCAATTACCGCGGTGCCCGCACCAACCGGC
This sequence comes from Rhodococcus sp. YH1, assembly GCF_009939605.1. Classification (NCBI taxonomy): domain Bacteria; kingdom Bacillati; phylum Actinomycetota; class Actinomycetes; order Mycobacteriales; family Nocardiaceae; genus Rhodococcus; species Rhodococcus sp. YH1. The sequence continues at coordinate 37,951 of NZ_WVTE01000131.1, forward strand.
TGTTCGCCCTGATGGTCAGCGACTCACCCCAGCAGCTGCTCGACCAGATGTCGGCGCTCGACGTCATCGCCCAGGAGACCGCCGACCAGGTCGCGGGATTCCGCACCGCGTCGTCGGCCGCCGCGGAGGCGGCGCTGGCGTCCCAGCGCTCGGTCGACGAGGCGCGTGCCGCCGCCGAGCAGGCGCAAGTCGTGCGCGACGATCTGCAGCGGCAGCAGAGCGAGCTCGAGGCCCAGATCGACGAGGTGCTCGCCGCCTTCGCCGAGCTGAGCGCCGAGGAGAAGGCCACGCTGGCCGGCGCGCCGTTCCCGCCGGGATTCGACGCCGAGAAGATCCTGTCGGGCCTCGCCCCCGGTAGCGGCAGCGGTGCCCTGCAGGCCGGCATGACCAGGATCGGCAGCCCGTACAGCTGGGGCGCCACCGGCCCCTCCGCGTTCGACTGCTCCGGCCTCGTGGTGTGGGCCTACAAGCAGATCGGCAAGAGCCTGCCGCGCTCGAGCCAGGCCCAGGCCCAGGGCGGCACCCCCGTCCCGCGCCACCAGCTCCAGCCCGGCGACGTCGTGACCTTCTACGACGACGCCTCGCACGTGGGGCTGTACGCGGGCAACGGCAACGTCCTGCACGCCTCCACGTACGGCGTGCCCGTCAAGGTCGCCCCGATGGACAGGATGCCGTTCCACAACGCCCGCCGGTACTGACGCCCGTCGTGCCGCCACCCCCACGGCGCCGGTGTGAGCGCGACCTACACTGGCCGCCGTGCCCGCGCCCGATTCGTCCCGCCGTCCCCCCGGCAGCCGCCGGTGGGAGCGACTCGGCGTGGCCGGGCTGATCGTCGCGGTCGTGGCCGTCGGCCTCACGCTCGCGTTCACGCCCGACGACGAGCCGGCCGAACCGGCGTCGCGCACGGCCGTGCAGGGGCTGCTCGACACCTGGTCCCGGGCCGTGCGCTCCGCCGACCGGGCGGCGTTGGCGGCCCTCGTGGACCCGCAGGCCCGCCCGGGGTTGCTCGACGCGGAGGTGCGGCGCGCCGAGGCCCTCGCCGCGTTGCCGCTGGCGGACTTCGGTTACGAGCTCGGCCAGGACCCCGGGACCGACGTGACCGACGACGTCGGGGCCCGCCTCGGCGCCGACGAGGCCCGCGCCCACACCGTCCTGCTGCGCTACGCCGTCGAGGGCATCGACGACGAACCGACGCGCAAGCCCGTCACGCTGCTCCTCGCCCGCCGGGGTGAGCAGTGGCGCCTCGTCGACGACCGCCCGCTGCCGGGTGCGGAGACCACCACCTGGCGGGGGCCGTGGGACTACGGACCGCTGCTGGTCCGGGCCGTGGACACCGGGGCCGGGGGGCGGTCCCTCGTCGTCGGGCACCCCGAGCACTCGTCCCTCGTCTCGGACATCGCCGGCGAACTCGAGGCCGCGGTGGAGGCCGTGGACGCCGCGTGGGGAACCGAGTGGCCCCGCCGCGCCCTCGTGCTCGTCACCGCCTCGCACGACGAGTTCACCGCCCAGGTCGGCAGCCGCTACAACGGCGCGGAGATCGCCGCCGTCGCCGTGTCCGACGCTGTCGACCACGAGCGCGGCGAGACCACCGGCCAGCGCATCGTCTTCAGCCCCGCCGCCGGGCAGCGGCTGGACGCGGCGGGCCTGCGGGCGATCCTGCGCCACGAACTCACCCACGTCGCGGCCCGCACCGACACGGTCGACGGGTCGCCGCTGTGGATCCTCGAGGGCTACGCCGACTACGTGGGCTACCGCAACGCCGACGGTGCCCTCGGCGTCATCGCGCCCACCCTCGCCGCCGCCGTCGCCGAGCGTGGGGCGCCCACCGCGCTGCCTACAGACGCCGACTTCGCCGGCGACGGTGCGCGTCTGGCGTACGAGAGCGCGTGGTCGATCGCGACGTTCGTCGCCGGGGAGTTCGGCGGCGATCGTCTCACCGCCCTGTACCGGCGGCTGGCCACCGGGCCCGTCGACGCCGCGGAACTCGACGCCGCGCTCGGCGACGTGCTCGGTGCGGATGCGGAGCAATTCGTCGCCCGATGGCAGACCTGGCTCGAGGCGCAGGTGCCGGCCCGGGTCGGCTGACCCGGCGTCCGCGCCCGCCACGGCACCGCCTACGGTGAGCGCATGCCCCGAACGCTGCTGGTCACCAACGACTTTCCGCCCCGGCCCGGGGGGATCCAGTCCTACCTGCAGGCGTTCGCGTCCCAGTTGCCCCCGGACGAACTCGTCGTGTACGCCCCGCGATGGCGCGGTGACAGCCACGTGAAGTTCGACGCCCGGCAACCCTTCGAGGTTGTCCGCCACCCCACCACCCTGATGCTGCCGACCCCCGCAGTGGCACGGCGGGCCACCCGGCTGATGAGCGACCGGGCCTGCGAGAACGTGTGGTTCGGCGCCGCGGCGCCGCTCGCCCTGCTCGCGCCCGTGCTGCGCCGCGCCGGTGCCCGCCGGGTCCTGGCCAGCACCCACGGGCACGAGGTGGGCTGGTCGATGGTGCCCGCCGGACGGCAGGCGCTGCGCCGCATCGGTGACCACACCGACGCCGTCACGTACGTCAGCCGGTACACCCGCGGTCGATTCGCCTCGGCGTTCGGGCCCGGCGCGGGGCTCGAGCATCTGCCCTCCGGCGTGGACACCGAGGTGTTCCGGCCGGACCCCGCCGCTCGCGCGGAACTGCGCGCCCGGTACGGGCTGGGCGACCGGCCCACCGTGCTGTGCCTGTCCCGGCTCGTGCCCCGCAAGGGCCAGGACATGCTCATCCGTGCGCTGCCGGAGGTCCGCCGTCGCATCGACGGGGCGGTGCTCGTGATCGTCGGCGGCGGCCCGTACCAGGACCGCCTCCGGGACTTGGTCCGCGCGGTCGGGGTCGACGACCACGTCGTGATCACCGGCGGGGTGCCGGCTGCCGAACTCCCCGCCCACCACACCATCGCGGACGTGTTCGCGATGCCGTGCCGTACGCGCGGCGCCGGCCTCGACGTCGAGGGTCTCGGGATCGTCTACCTCGAGGCGTCCGCCACCGGGGTGCCCGTGGTGGCGGGCCGGTCCGGCGGTGCGCCGGAGACCGTACGCGCAGGGGAGACCGGGGTCGTCGTCGACGGCACGTCGGTCGCGGCGGTCGCGGGCGCCGTCGCCGACGTCCTCGCCGACCGCGACCGGGCGGCGGCGATGGGCGCGGCGGGCCGCGCCTGGGTCGGCGCCGAATGGCGGTGGGACGTGCTCGGTGCGAAACTGCGGCGCCTGCTGGCCTGACGCCCCGACCGGCCCGCGCGCCCGACCGACCCGGCCCCCTGGACGAGCCGGAACCGGCGGTGTGTGAAGCTTTCCCCGTGAGCAGCATTCAGGTGGCCGATCAGACCTTCGTCGCCGCGTCGCCGCGGCGGATCGCGGCCGAGATCGCCGAGCCCCGCCGCTGGCGTGCGTGGTGGCCCGACCTGGCTCTGACGGTCCGCGAGGACCGGGCCGACAAGGGCATCCGGTGGTCGGTCGCCGGCGCGCTGAACGGCACGATGGAGGTCTGGCTCGAGCCGATGCTCGACGGCGCGATCGTGCACTACTTCCTGCACTGCGAACCGACCGGGGTGCCGCCGGAGCGGGTGGGCGAACTCGACCTCGCCACGATGAACCACCGGCGTCGCGTCGTCGGCAAGGCCATGACCTTCGACGTCAAACGGCGACTGGACGCGGGCCGCGCCGCCGGCGAACCGCCCCGGGACGGAAATCCCTGATCCGACGGCCGAGCACCTGCAGGCGACGAGCCCTCCCCGGAACTACTACGGTGTGATAGACAACGGTTCCCGCGTGTGCCGACCGGTGGGACGGACGGCGGGGACAGAGGGAAAGGAAGCGTTGGTCGCATGGCCGAGAAGACCAAGAGGTCGATCACCATCGATGCTCCGTCCGATCGGGTGATGGCCGTGATCGCCGACTTCGACGCGTACCCCGCCTGGGTTTCGGCGGCGAAGTCCGTGGAAGTGCTCGCCGTCGAGTCCGGGGGACGCGCGGAGCGGGTCCGGTTCGTGCTCGACGCAGGGGTGGTGCGCGACACCTACGAGCTGGTCTACCAGTGGGCCCCGGACGGCCGATCGGTCAGCTGGGAGCTCGTCGCGGGCGAGATCCAGAAGGCCCAGTTCGGCTCCTACATCCTGACCGAAGCGCCGGAGGGCGGCACCACCGTGTACTACGAGCTGACGGTGGACCTGACCATCCCGATGATCGGCCTGTTCAAACGAAAGGCCGAGAAGGTGATCACAGACACCGCGCTGAAGGAACTCAAGAAGCGGGTGGAAGGCTGAGCGGGCACGCCGGGCGGCCCGGCCCCGCCGCCGTGCAGCTCTTCGTCGGCAAGGGGGGCACCGGCAAGACGACCCTCGCGGCGGCGACCGCCCTCGCGGCGGCTCGTTCCGGGGTTCGCACCCTCGTGGTCTCCCTCGATCAGGCGCACTCGCTGACGGATGTGTTCGCCGTCGACCCGGCGACGCCGGGATCCGTCGATGCGCGCATCGTCCCGGTCACCGGCGGCCTCGACACGCTGGAGATCGATTCGCTCGCCCTGCTCGAGCAGCGCTTCGCGCTCCTGGCCGCGCTCGCCGCCGCCGGCGGCGCCCACGAGCACGGCGACCGGTTCGGCATCCCGGCACCCGAGGAAGTCACCGGGCTGCCCGGCGTGCAGGAGATCCTCGCCCTCGGCGAGGTGGCCCGCCTGGCCGACACGGGACGCTGGGACGCGGTGATCGTCGACCTCCCCGCGTCCGCGGACGCCTTCCGCACGCTCGCCGCGCCGGCGACGGTGTCGGAGTACATCGAGCGGATCTGGCCCCGGCACAGCCGCATCGTCGCGGCGACGGGTGCCGACCCGCGTCTGGCCCTGGTCGTGGCGCTCGTCGACCGCGTCGTCGACCACACCGCGACCGTGCGGGACCTGCTCGCCGACCACTCCCGCACCTCGGTCCACCTCGTCGCCACCGCCGATCGACTCGGCGTCGCCGAGGCGCGGCGGCTGCGGTCCTGGACGGCCCTGTCCGGTCTGCGGCTGGCGCGCGTGCTCGTCAATCGGACCGTCCCGGACTTCCCGGTGGACGAGGCCGGGCCCGCCGCGACCTGGCTCGCCGAGCAGCGCGGGGGGCAGCGCCGGATCGTGGCGGAGATCGAGACGATTCTCGGCGCCGTCGCCGTGGTCGAGTGCGAGCAGCGATGCACCGAACCGGTAGGGTTGGCCTCTCTGGCGGCGCTTGCGGAGTCGCTGTACCCGGACGGCGTGGCGCCGCATACGCCGGAGGATTCCGGCGTGGAGCCGGTGCGGGTACAGCGCGAATCGGGGACAGGGGTGGATGCGGTGTACACGATGCGGATGCATCTGCCGCTGGCGGACGCGGCATCGCTGACACTCGGCCGGGTGGACGACGACCTGGTGATCGGCGCCGACGGGATGCGTCGCCGGGTGCGGCTCGCGTCCGGTCTGCGGCGCTGCACCGTCTCCGGCGCCGAGTTCGAGGGATCCGACCTGCTGGTGCGGTTCCGTCCCGATCCCGCGGTGTGGCCGCAGTGAGCGCCGATCACGACGTCCTCGTCGCCGAACTGCGGGCGCTGGCCGACGCCGTTCTCGACCGGCTCGAGCAGACGGTGCAGCGATTCGCCGAACCGGCACCGCCCACCCGGCCCGCGCCCGGCGCGACGACCGGGGACGCGGCCGCCGCGCCCGCCTCGGCGCCGAGCGGATGCAGCTGGTGCCCGCTGTGCGCCGTCGCGGCCGCGGTGCGGGGCGAGCCACATGAGCTCCTCACCCGCCTCGCCACCCAGATCGCGGCCCTGATCGCCCTGCTGCGGGACCTGCTCGCCCGGTACCTTCCGCCCCCAGGGGCCGGCCCCGACGGGCCGGATCCGCAGACCCCGCCCCCGGCTCCCGGCCGCAGCGGTGCGTTCGTGCCGATCTCGGTCACGATCCGGCGCTGATCGGGTCCACACCGTGAGCACGGATCGACTCACGATCGGAATCGACGTGGGCGGCACCAGCATTCGCGCGGCCGTCGTCGACGGCACCGGTTCCGTCGTCGACACCGTCCGGTCGCCGACCCCGCACTCGGGCCGCGCCCTCGAGGATGCCCTCGACCGCACCGTCGCCCGCCTGGCGGGACGCAACGAGGTCACCGCCGTCGGGCTCGCCGTCGCCGGATTCCTCACCGCCGACCGTCGCGTCGTCCGTTTCGCCCCGCACCTGCCGTGGGCGGACGTGCCCGTGGCCGAGCGGATGAGCGCGCGGATCGGCCTGCCGGTGATCCTCGAGCACGACGCCAACGCCGCGGCGTGGGCCGAGTACCGGTTCGGTGCGGCCGCCGGTGTCCGCACGACCGTGCTGGTGGCCGTCGGCACCGGCATCGGCGCCGCCCTGCTCCTGGACGGTGTGCCGTTCCGGGGCGCGCACGGCATCGCCCCCGAACTCGGGCACCTGCAGGTGGTTCCCGCCGGGCGGCCCTGCGCGTGCGGGAAGCGGGGCTGCTGGGAGCGGTACTGCAGCGGCACCGCGCTGGTCGACACGGCGATCGAATTGCTCGCGGCAGACCCGGACCGGTCCTCCCCGCTCACCCGTGACGTCGCGGCGGATCCCGGGGCGCTGACCGGACGACGGATCGCCGGGGCCGCGCAGGACGGCGACCCGCTCGCCGTCGCGGCGATGGCCGAGTTCGCCCGTTGGCTCGGGCTGGGCCTGGCGATGGTCGCCGACCTCTACGACCCGGACCTGGTCGTCATCGCGGGTGGGGTGTCGGGGTCGGCGTCTCTGTTCCTCGACGACGCCCGCGGTCACTACGCGGCGGCCCTGACCGGGCGTGGTCACCGGCCGCTCGCCGGGGTCCGCGCCGCGCACCTCGGCGACGCCGCCGGCCTGGTGGGCGCGGCCGACCTCGCCCGCGAATCGTCCCGGTCCGGACGAAACGGACCAGGCGGCTGAGATGATCGTCACGTCCATCGCTGTGAGGCGGGACCGCGGCGTGCCACGGTGTGCACGGCGACACCCCGCCGTCGTAGAGTCGACCGGCAGGCACGATCTGCCTGCGCGTTTCGGAGACGGGGAAGGACGCCATGTGGTATTGGCTTTTCAAGTACGTCCTGCTGGGGCCGCTGCTCTGGCTCATGGGGCGGCCGAAAATCGAAGGGGCGGAGCACATCCCGACCGACGGCCCCGCGATCCTCGCCAGTAATCACAAAGCCGTCCTCGACTCCTTTTTCCTTCCCCTGGTGGTACCGCGGCGCATCACCTTCCTCGCCAAGAGCGAGTACTTCACCGGCCCCGGGCTCAAGGGCCGGTTCCAGCGCTGGTTCTTCTCCGCGGTCGGGCAGGTCCCGATCGACCGCACCGGCGCCGACGCCGCGCAGGACGCCCTCAACGCCGGCGTCCGCGTCCTCTCCCAGGGCAAGCTGCTCGGCATCTACCCGGAGGGCACCCGGTCGCCGGACGGCCGCCTCTACAAGGGCAAGACCGGTATCGCCCGGCTGGCCCTGCAGACCGGCGTGAAGGTCATCCCGGTGGCGATGATCGGCACCGACGAGATGAACCCCATCGGGTCGAAGATGTGGAAGCCGGCCAAGGTGACGGTCCGGATCGGGGAACCGATCGACTTCTCCCGCTTCGAGGGCATGGGCGGCAACCGTTTCGTCGAGCGCACCGTCACCGACGAGGTGATGTACGCGCTGATGCGCCTGTCGGGCCAGCAATACGTCGACATCTACGCGGCCTCCCTGAAGAACCGGCCCGCCGAACAGGATGCGGCCGCCACGGCCGCCGACGCCGATCGCCTGCCCGACACGCAGGCCGGCTGACGCCGGATACCGGCGACACCCGCCCGGCCGCGGCCGGGCATAATGTGCGCACGTGCGTTACTTCTACGACTGCGAGTTCATCGAGGATGGTCGCACCATCGAGCTCGTGTCGATCGGTGTCGCCTGCGAGGACGGGCGCGAATTCTATGCGGTGTCGACGGAGTTCGACCCCGAGCGGGCCGGGCCCTGGGTGCGGCGGCACGTACTGCCGAAGCTGCCGCCCCCGGCGCATCCCGCCTGGAAGTCCCGGACCCGCATCCGCGACGACCTGATGTCCTTCCTGATCCCGCGGCCGGGCATCCAGCCCGAGCTGTGGGCCTGGCTCGGGGCCTACGACCACGTCGCGCTCGTCCAGCTCTGGGGAACCATGCCGGAACTGCCCGACGCGCTGCCCAAATTCACCCGCGAGCTGCGCCAGCACTGGGAGCAGCACGGCAAGCCCCCCCTGCCGCCGGTGCCGGACGACAACCACGACGCCCTCGCCGATGCCCGCCACAACCTCGCCAAGTTCGAGGCGATCGAGGCCGCGCGGCTGTACCGCTGAACCGGGTGCCGCGGCCGCCGGGCGGGCCGGCGGGACGGGGTGTGGCATCGACCCACCCGGGGGTGCGTGTCCCTCGTCGCGCCGGGGCCATATCCTGGTGGTGTGAACTGGACTGTCGATGTGCCGATCGACCGCTTGCCGACCCTTCCGCCGCTCCCCGCCGAGCTGCGCGAAAGGCTGGACGCGGCCCTGGCCAAGCCCGCCCTGCAGCAGCCGAGCTGGCCCGAGGACCAGGCGTCGGCGATGCGTACCGTGCTCGAGAGCGTGCCGCCGATCACCGTGGCCCGCGAGGTCGAGGACCTACAGAACCACCTCGCCGCGGTCGCGCGGGGTGAGGCCTTCCTGCTCCAGGGCGGTGACTGCGCCGAGACCTTCGCCGACAACACCGAGCCGCACATCAAGGCCAACATCCGCACGCTGCTGCAGATGGCCGTCGTGCTGACCTACGGCGCGTCGCTGCCGGTCGTGAAGGTCGCGCGGATTGCCGGACAGTACGCCAAGCCGCGGTCGTCGGACATCGACGCGCTCGGGCTGCAGTCGTACCGGGGCGACATGATCAACTCGCTGGTCGCCGATTCCGCCGTGCGTGCGCACGACCCGTCCCGGCTGATCCGCGCCTACGCCAACGCCAGCGCCGCGATGAACCTGGTCCGGGCCATCACCGCCGCCGGCGAGGCGGACCTGCACCGGGTGCACGACTGGAACCGGGAGTTCGTCGCATCCTCCCCGGCCGGCGCGCGGTACGAGGCCCTCGCCTCCGAGATCGACCGCGGCCTGCGCTTCATGGACGCGTGCGGCGTCGTCGATCCCAACCTGAAGGCCGCCACCATCTACGCCAGCCACGAGGCGCTGGTCCTCGACTACGAGCGGGCCATGCTCCGGCTCGACAACACCGACGGGCACCCCCGGCTCTACGACCTGTCGGCGCACTTCCTGTGGATCGGTGACCGCACCCGCCAGCTCGACGGCGCCCACATCGCCTTCGCCGAGCTGCTGGCCAACCCGATCGGCCTGAAGATCGGCCCCAGCACCACACCCGAGATGGCGGCCGAGTACGTCGAGCGGCTCGATCCCACCAACAAGCCGGGCCGGCTGACCCTCATCTCCCGGATGGGGCACGCGAAGGTGCGCGATCTGCTGCCCCCGATCATCGCCAAGGTGCAGGCGACCGGTCACCAGGTCATCTGGCAGTGCGACCCGATGCACGGCAATACCCACGAGGCGTCCACGGGGTACAAGACCCGGCACTTCGACCGGATCGTCGACGAGGTGCAGGGCTTCTTCGAGGTGCACAACGCCCTGGGCACCCATCCCGGCGGCATCCACATCGAACTCACCGGTGAGAACGTCACGGAATGCCTCGGCGGCGCACAGGACATCTCCGACATCGACCTGCACGGCCGTTACGAGACCGCGTGCGACCCGCGCCTGAACACCCAGCAGTCGCTCGAGCTGGCGTTCCTGGTCGCGGAGATGCTCCGCGGCTGACCCTCCGCGGAGCGGCCGGGTCCCTGGGCCTTCCGGGTCGTCAGGGGCCTCAGGGCAGTGCGGTGAGAGTCACCGTGCCGCCCGGCTCGACCCGGTCGCCCGCGCCCGGGCTCTGACCGATCACCACCGAACGGTCGGAGCCCGCGAACTGGCGCACCTCCACGTCCAGCCCCAGCCGGCCGAGCTCGTCGCGTGCCGCGGCGACCGTGCGGCCCAGCAGCGAGGGCACCTTCACCGCGTTCGACACCAGCAGCGTGACGCTGCCGCCGGCGTTGACCCGGTTCCCGACCGCCGGGTCGGTGCCCGCCACCCGTCCCGCGTCGACCTCCGCGTCGAACACCTCCCGCGTCTCGCGCACCGTGAGGCCGACCGTGTCCAGGGCCCGCCGGGCCTCGTCGACCGTGCGGCCCGCGACGTCGGGCACATCCACCGGCGGTGATCCCTTGCTGACGATCACCTTGACTTCCGCTCCCACCGGCAGGACCGTGCCGGGCGCCGGATCGAGGGCCGCGACCCCGCCCTCCTCGACGGCCGTGCTGTAGGCGGTGCCGCCGTCCACGGGGACGAGGGTCCGGTTGCGCAGTTCTTGCTCCACCACGTCGCGGTCGCCGCCCCCGACGATGGTGGGCACGGTCGGCCGGCCCAGCGAGACGAGCAGCACCACCTCGTCACCCCGGGCGACCCGGCTGCCCGCCTCCGGGTCGGTACCGAGCACGGTGTCGACCGAGGCGTCGTCGGAGTACTCGCCCTGCACCTCGGGAGTCACCTCGGCCGCCTGCAGCGCCGCGAGCGCGGTGTCCCGATCGGCTCCGAGCACGCTGGGCACGGTGGTCATCCGTCCGGACCCGAGCCACCATCCGCCGAAACCGACGGCCAGGGCCAGCACCAGGATCGCCAGCAGCCACAGCAGCGTCGTCCGCCGGTTACGTCGGCGCTCGGCGGCGAAATCGGCGACCGGGACCCGGGCAGGCTCGGCCTGCGGCCCCGACAACTCGGCACGCGGGTGCTGCTGGGTCACGACCTTCGTGTGCTGCGGGCCCACGGGGGCGAGCTGGGCCGCCGGTCCGGGCGGCATCGCGGGCGGGGGCAGCGGCCGCGAGGGTGGGGCCGCGGCGCGCACCGCCACCGTCGGCGGCGCAGGATCCACCGCGGCCGTCGCCGGTTCCGCGACGGCCGAAAGATGCTGCGCGGACCGTCGCGGTGCGGGCACCCGGTAGCGGGGCAGCGCCAGGACATCGCAGACCTCGCTCAGCGCAGCGGCCATCGCCGCGGCGTCCGGGAACCGCTCACCCGGCTCCCGCTCGGTGGCGTGCCGGACCAGTTCGTCGAACTGCTCCGGGACCCCGTCGATGAGGGAACCGGGGTCCGGGACATCCCTGTCGACCCGCTGATAGGCCACCGAGAGCGACGTGTCGCCGGTGAACGGGGTGCGCCCGGTGAGCATCTCGAACAGCAGGATCCCGGTCGCGTACACGTCGCTGCGCGCGTCGGCGGTGCCCGTGGTCACCTGCTCCGGCGACAGATAGGCGGCGGTACCCAGGATGACGCTGCGCGACGTCGTCGTCGCCGCGGCGACCGCGCGCACGAGCCCGAAGTCGGCGATCTTCACCTCCCCGGCGTCGGAGATCAGCACATTCTCCGGCTTGACGTCGCGGTGCACCAGGCCGGCGCGGTGCGCCACCGCCAGCGCCCCCAGCACCGGCGCCGCGACGGCGGCCGCCGCGTGTGGTGGCATCGGGCCCCGTTCGCGCAGCAGTTCGCGCAGCGTGCCGCCCTCGACGAGTTCCATCACCAGGAAGACATGGTCCCCGTCCTGCCCCTGGTCGTACACCGCCACCAGACCCGGATGGGTCAACCGGGCCACCGACCGCGCCTCGAACTCGAACCGCGCAAGGAACTGAGGATCGGCCGCGAACTGCGGATCCATGACCTTCACGGCTACCGGACGGTCGAGCCGCAGGTCCGTGCCGCGGTACACGGTGGACATGCCGCCACGGGCGATCGGTGCCTCGATGCGGTAGCGCCGTTCGAGCACCGTGCCGATCAGGCGGTCGCCTCCAGAGCTCACCCGGTGTACCCCCGTGTTCATGCCGTCGATTCCTGCGTAGGTGCGGCGTGCGACGGGTCGGGCCGTCGGGTGCGCCTCTGTCGATCGTAGCCAGCGCACGAACCACCCGGTTACACGTGCGCGGCTCGCCGCGGTGACACTGCGCGGCTCGCCGCGGTGATCACCCGACGGCCCGTCGTGGCAGCCGCCGCGAACCCGATAACGTTAGCGGCGTGAGTGCTATCCCTTACAGCGAAGACGTCCTCGACCGCTCCGTACCCGTGCTGCAACTGGTCGACGTGGCGAAGCAGCTCGGCCTGGTGATCACCCGGGTCCACCAGCTGCTGCGCGACCGCCAGCTGCTGGCGATCAAGCGGGACGGCGTGCTGGCCGTGCCGGCGGCGTTCTTCGACGACGACGGTCGGATCCTCACGGGCATCCCCGGTCTCATCGCGGTGCTGCACGACGGGGGATTCCGGGACGACGAGATCCTGAACTGGATGTTCCGGGAGGACGACACGCTCGCGGGCGGCTCCCCGGCGGCGGCGATGCACACCCACGCGAGGCGGGAGGTCATGCGCCGGGCGCAGGCGCTCGGTTTCTGACTCCGGCGGCTCAGCGCAGGCGGGCCAGCTGTGTCAGCGCGACCCGCGCACGGCGCCGCGTGGGGACCACGGCGCGCACGTCGAGGACGCGGTACCCGCTGCGCTCGACCTCGTCGAGGATTCCTCCGTACAGCTCGAAGGCGGTGCGGATGCCGGGCCGGATCCGGTCCGGCAGCAGCGCCAGACCGGGCTCGGCGCGGCGGTACTCCGCGCGCGTCAGCGCCACGAAGTGGGCCAGGGCCCGGCGCACCCGCGGATCCGGGCTCCCGCCGGTGCGTCGGCCGTGCTCGAGCAGTGCGACGTCCACCCCGAACGCGGCCCAGGTGTCGGCCGGCAGGTAGGTGCGCCCCCGATCGAGGTCCTCACCCACGTCGCGGATGAAGTTCGTGAGCTGGAAGGCTTCCCCGAGCGCCGCGGCGTAGGGTGCGGCGGCGTCGATGTCGGCCACGTCGAACACCGGCAGCAACTGCAGCCCGATGACCGCCGCGGAGCCGTACATGTACTCCCGCAGTTGCGGCATGTCGTCGTAGCGGGCCCGGAACTCGGGCGTGCCGGGAATGTCCATGCGCATCGACCGGACGAACGCCTCGAAGTAGTCCAGCGGCAGGTCGTAGCGCCGGATCGTCTCGGCCAGCGCCCCGACCACCAACCCGGTGGCGTCCGCCGGTCCGGGATCACCGGCGAGCGCGGCGTGCAGCCGGCGCTCCGTCGCGGTCACCTGCAGCGCCGCGCCGGCCGGGTCGTCGACCGCGGTCACGTCGACGATGTCGTCGACGAGGCGGGCGAACCCGTAGAGGGCGTGGACCGCCGACCGTCGCGGGCGGGGCAGGAGGCGGGTGGCGAGGTAGTACGTCCGGCCGTGCGTGGCCGCCAGCTCCTCGCAGTAGCGGAATCCCGCGTCGGTCTCGGTCACGGTCACCTCGGATCCGGGGAGACGGCGGTGATCGGTGGCTCGCGCCGCGCGCGCAGCCGCAGCGGGTCGACGGTGCGAAGCGACACGGCGGCGATCACCGAGATGACGATCGCCAGGATCACGTGGGCAAGGTTGTACATGCCGATCGAGCCGTCGGGATTGAAGATCAGCATCAGCCAGCTGGACAGGCCTACGAGCACTGCCAACGTGGTCGTCGACAGGGCGAAGCCCGCGGCCACCGCGAGCGGCCACGAGTAGTACCACGGCAGGGCGGCCGGCGAGAGCACGGTGATCGCGGTCAGCGTGATCACGATCCCGAGCACGGCGTCGCGCTCGGTGTGCCGGAACCGCCACCACGTCACCACCATGATCACCCCCAGGGCCACGGCGCAGAGCATGCGGGTGACGTCGAGGATGGACCCTAGCTGCCAGGGCGTGAACCACGTGACCGCGTGCGCCATGATCGTCGGCAGCGACAGCCAGTTGATGATCTTCGAGGAGCCGGACAGGGCCGTCAGCCAGCCGATACCGACGCCTGCGAGCGCCGAGGCCGCTCCGAACACGGCCGCGAACACCAGCAGCCCCGCGCCTGCGGTCTTCACGAACAGCACGATCGGAGCGGCCGGTTCGCGGCCCTGCGCCCGGGCGCGGTCACGTTCGTGCAGAATCCAGATCCACACCAGGAACGGCAGGGCGATGCCCGCCGACGCCTTGACGGCCGCACCGACGGACACGAGTGCGATGCCGCCGACGTGCCGGCCCTCCAGCACGAGCACGATGCCGGCGATCATGAAACCGACCATCAGCATCTCGTTGTGGACACCGCCGATGAGATGAATCAGGATCAGCGGGTTGAGCACTGCCAGCCAGAGGGCGATGCGGGGGTTGCCGCCGAGCCGGCGCGCCAGCTTCGGCACCGCCCACGCGGTGAGCACCAGTCCCGGCAGCATCGTCAGTCGCAGCAACCAGGTGCCGGTGACGACGTCGTCCCCCGTCAGCGACGTGATGCCGGCACCGAGCAGCAGATGCACCGGACCGTACGGGGTGGTGGTCGTCTTCCACACGTTGCTCACGTTGTCCAGCAGGACGCCCGGGTTGACGACCGGACCGTCGAGGTAGGGGTCGAAGCCGTCGCGGAGCATCGCCCCCTGGGCGAGATAGGAGTAGGCGTCGCGGCTGAACATCGGCGAGGCCACCAGCAGCGGCGCCACCCACATGGGCAGCACCGTCCACAGCTCGCGCAGCGTCACGTGCCCGGCGAGGGTGCTCCGGCCCAGCCGCACCCAGGCGGCGATCATCAACAGGACGCCGGCCCAGATCAGGATCGTCGAGAGCAGCAGGCCGTGCCCGAACCGCAACCAGGACAGGTACAGGTCCTCGAGCAGCGGGTCCTCCCGCCGGACGCTGCCCGCACCGAAGCCACCGAACGTGACGAATGCGGCGCCGAGCGCACCCAGCAGGCCGGCGTTGCCGGCCGGGCTTCGCAGGAAGTCGCCGGGTCTGCTCCGCGCGGGCGGCGAGGCGGGCGGCTGCGATTCCGACGGAGGCTGCGGTTTCGACGGATGCTGTGGTGCAGCGTCGGAAGGGGCAGGGGACGACATGGTTGCGAGTTCCTCCCCCGGGAAGTCGTGGACGGTGCGGGGCCCGGGCGCGGCGCGGGCGGACAGGTGAACGAGGTGACAGTTTAGTTCAGCCGCGGCCGCCGGCGGTCCACCGCTCACCGCGCGGCGCGGACGCCGAGCCGCTCGGCGGCGAGCCGGCCCGACAGCACGACCGTCGGCACGCCCACGCCCGGCACGGTTCCGGATCCCGCGAGCACGACGTTGGGGTGGCGCGGATCCAGGTTCCGTCGCCGGAAGGGTCCGGTCTGCCGGAAGACGTGTGCCCCGGAGAACGGGCTGCCCGCAAGCATGCCCCTGGCCTGCCAAGTGGCCGGGGTGTCGATGTGGTCGATGCGGAACTCGTCGGCGACGGCGCCGTATCCACGCCGGCCGAGGACGGTGAGGAGCTCTGCCGCGTAGGGGTCGGCCAGGGCGGACCAGTCGTACGGGGCGCTGTCCAGATTGGGGCAGGGCGCGAGCACCGACAGCGGCTCGTGCGACACGCCGTCGCGGAGGAACCTCTGACCCGGGTCGCTCAGCGCCGGCCGGGTGATCAGCAGCGAGGGGTCGCTCATCAGCCGGCCGCGGCCCCGGCCCGCGCTGATCTCGGCGAACGTCTCCTCCCACGACGCACCGAAGTCGATGGTGTGGTGGTGCGTGGCGGGCCACTGCGCGGCGACGGCGGACGGCACGCTTCCGTGCAGCACCACGGCCGACGGCGACGCGAGCACGCGTCGTCGCCGGCGTGGGGGCAGCAGCGTGTCCACGACGGGAAGATCCGGGCTCAGCACCACGGCGTCGCACGGGACGCGTTCGCCCGAGGCGGTGCGGACGGCGGTGGCCGTCCGGCCGTCGAAGTCGAGGCCCGCGACCTCGGTGCCGAGGCGCAGGTCGCCGCCGGCGGCGACGATCGCGTCGGCCATGGCGCGGGCCAGCACCCGCATGCCGCCCTCCACCGCGTACACACCGAGGGAGGTGTCCATGTGGGCGATGGCGCCGTATACCGCCAAGGCCCGCGCGGGCGCGACGCCCGCGTACAGCGCCTGGAAGGTGAACACCCGGCGCAGCCGCGGGTCGGTGATCCGGCGGTTCACCTGCGCGCCGAGCCGGCCGAACCCGCCCAAGCGGAGCAACGTCGCCAGGTCGCGCGCCGCCGCGGGGGAGGCGACCAGGTCGAGGGGGGAGTCGAAGTTCGCGGCCATGAACCGGTCGAATTCGGCGTCGAAGATCTCGGCGAGCCAGGAGCGCAGCCGCAGGTAGCGCTGCGCTTCCTCGGCGCCGCACACCCGGGTGACCTCGGCGACCATCGCGTCCGGATCGGTGTGCACGTCCAGGGTCGTGCCGTCGGCGAACCGGGCGTGGTACGCGGGGGCGAGCCGTTGCAGCCGCACCGCCGGGGTGACGGACTCGAAGTCCGCGCCGACCGCCGCCAGGGCGTCCGCGATGAGCTCCGGCATGGTGAGCACCGTGGCCCCGTTGTCGATCTCGTATCCGGGCCCGGCGTGCACACCCACCCGCCCGCCGACGGTCGCCTCGCGCTCGAGGACGGTCACCTTGCGGCCCGCACCGAGCAGGTACAGCGCGGTCGAGAGCCCGGCCAGTCCGGCCCCGACGACGACGACCCGCTCCGCGCCGGTCACGGTGCGCATCAGGCGGCCCGCCGCGTCGCGTGGAGCGCCGCCGCCCGCAGGCGGGCTTTGCCTTCGTCCGTCGCGCCCGAGGCGTCGAGGGTCGCCAGCGCGGTGTCGGTGAGCGCGGCGATGCGGCGTTCCACCCGCTCCACGGCCCCGAGCTCGGTGATGACCGTCCGCAGCCTCTCCACGTCCGCGTCGGACAGGTCCGAGCCGATACTCTCGCGCAGCAACCGCGCGGCGCCGGGGTCACGGGCGTCGGCGGATTCCAGGGCCAGCGCATACAGCACCGTCCGCTTGCCCGAGCGCAGGTCGTCGCCGGACGGCTTGCCGGTGACCTCCGGATCCCCGAACACCCCGAGCAGATCGTCACGAAGCTGGAAGGCGAGCCCGATGTCGGTGCCGAATTCCCGGTAGGCGGTGATCAGCGCGTCGTCGGCCCCGGCGAGGGCGGCGCCGAGGTGCAGCGGCCGTTCGATCGTGTACGCGGCGGTCTTGTACCGGTTGACCCGCATCGCCGCGGGGACGGACTCGTCGGCCGACACCTCTCCGGCAATGTCGAGGAACTGCCCGCCGAGGACCTCCGTGCGCATCGCCGACCACACCGGTGCGATCCGCGCGGTCGCGGCCGGCTCCAGTCCCGCCTCCCGGACCATGTCGTCGGCCCAGGCCAGAGCGAGATCGCCGAGGAGGATGGCCACGGCGGCACCGAACTGCTCGGGCCGGCCGCGCCAGCCCGACGCGCGGTGCCGGTCGGCGAACTCGACGTGCACGGTCGGGAAGCCGCGCCGGGTGGTGGACGCGTCGATGATGTCGTCGTGCACCAGGGCGCAGGCCTGCACCAGTTCGAGTGCGGAGCAGACCCGCAGCACCGCGGGCGCGTCGAGCCCCGACGGGTCGCCGCCGGCCCCGAGCCAGCCGTTCCACGCGAACGCCGGGCGTACCCGCTTGCCGCCTCGCAGCACGAACGATTCGAGTGCCGTGACGGCCTCGGGGTAGCCGCCGCCGATCGGCTCCACGAGTTCGATCCGGGAGACGAAGAAGTCGCGCAGGGCGCCCTCGACGAGATCGGGGAACAAGGCGGCGGGCACGGGTTCGGATCCGGTGAACAGGGCGTCCTCCTGGTCGTGTGTGGACGGGCCCGTCGGGCGACGGTGGGTGCGGCCCCGGATCGAGCCCGAAAGGCGCCGGGCACACCCGAGCCCACCCTATCCGGCGGTCGAGGGGCTTGCCCCGGTTCGGCCCGCTCCGACGTGCCCCTATGCTGGTCGGGTGACTTTCGATTCCGACAGCGGGCCGGACGGCGGCGGAGAATCCCGTACGTCGTCGGTGGTGGACCGACTCCGTGCGCCCCGAGGCGCACGGATCCCGTTCTCGGTGGAGTTCTCCCCGCCGCGCGACGCCGACGCGGAGGCGCGCCTGTGGCGCGCCGTGCGCGAGTTCGAGCGCCTCGGCCCGGCCTTCGTGTCGATGACGTACGGAGCGGGCGGTTCCACCCGCGACCGCACCGTCCGGGTCACCGGTCAGCTGGCGCAGGAAACCACGCTCCTGCCGGTGGCGCACCTGACCGCCGTCGGGCACAGCATCGACGAACTGCGCGCCATGGTCGGCGCATACGCCGATCGCGGCATCACCAACATCCTGGCGTTGCGCGGCGACCCGCCGGGCAACCCGCTGGGCGAATGGACCAGGCATCCGGAGGGCCTCGAGTACGCCGAGGAACTCGTTCGGCTGGTCCGCGACCTCGGTGACTTCCACGTCGGGGTGGCGTCGTTCCCCGAGGGGCACCACCGCTCCCCGGACCTCGAGCACGACACGCGGTACCTGGTCCACAAGCTGCGCGCCGGCGCCGAGTACTCGATCACCCAGATGTTCTTCGACGTCGAGGACTATCTGCGGCTGCGGGACCGGGTCGTGGCCTACGACCCGGAGCAGGGCGCCAAGCCGATCATTCCGGAGATCATGCCGATCACGTCGCTGCGTACCGCGCGGCGCAGCCTCGAACTCTCCGGGTCGAGGCTGCCGGCCGCGCTCGAGGAGCGCCTCGTCCGGGCCGCCGGGAACGGCCCGGAGGAGGATCGCGCCGCCGTGCGCGAGGTGGGCATCGACGTCGCCACCGAGATGGCCGAGCGGCTCATCGCCGAGGGTGCGCCCTGCCTGCACTTCATCACCCTGAATTTCGCCCGGGCCACCCGCGAGGTGCTGGCCCGCCTGGGCATCGCGGTGCCGACGGCGGTCTGATCGAGCGGTCAGGGCAGCGGCCTGTCCTTCCAGCCGAGCCGGCCGGCGCGGCGCGCGCGGAGCGAGTCGATCGTCAGCGCCGCGAACCCACACACCGCGAACGGGTGGGTGAGTGCGGCCGCCACGTCGGACGGGCCGGGCTCACCGCCGCGTTCGGTCGCACGGGCCAGGGTCCGGGAGACGACAGCCGCGGCGGTGCCGACCACCCCCCAGCCGCGGACCGGTCCGCGGCCGAGGAGAGCCGCCGCGGGAGGCAGCACGTAGGTCGCCGCCGCGGCGACGAGCACCGCAGCGGATCCGGCGGGCGGGCCGAACGCCGACCACAGCCAGCGCGTGTACCCGGCCCGCAGCGGCGCAGCGCCCTCGTACATCCGGCAGGACGCGACGTCGCCGGCCGCAGCCACCATCGTGCGCCGGCCGGCCCGGCGCAGTGCCCGGGCGAGGTCGAGGTCCTCGGTGGGACTGGACGCGACCGCGACGTGCCCGCCGACAGCGGCATACGCCGGCGCGTCGAACACCAGGAATTGGCCGCACGAGACCGCGGTCGACGGCCGGCGCGAGCGGTGGGACACCGCGACCGGCAGCGTCGCGAACCAGGACCAGAACAGCAGCGGCTGCACGAGCTGTTCGGCGGCGGAGCCGGCCCGCTGGAAGGGCCACGGGGTGAGCAGGTCGGCCCGCCGGTCCCGCAGCAGCGTCACCGCTGCCGCCACCGCGCCCGGCTCCAACCGCACGTCCGCGTCGATGAAGACGACCACGCCGGACGGATCGGTGGCCGCGTACGCGCGGGCGCACGCCGCGGCCTTGCCCGTCCAGCCGGGCGGCGGCGGCGCGGTCGAGCGGATCACCGTGACGTGGGGATCGTCCCCGGCCGCCAGCCGGGCCGCCTCGGCGGTGCCGTCGGCCGAGTCGTCGTCGAAGATCACCACCCGTAGCCGGCGCAGACCCCGCTGGGCCCGCAGATCCGCGACGAGATCCGGCAGGCGCCGGGCCTCATTGCGGGCCGGAACGATCACGGTCACCGCTTCCTCGACCACACCACCCGGGACGAGCCGGGGCAGGGTGAGACGATTGACGACGGCGACGGCAGCTCCCAGCGTCGCGGCGGCCGCCCCGGCGCGGACGACCCCGACCAGCGCCCGCATCGCCCTAGGACGCCGTCGCGTCGCCGCGTGTGCGCTGCCGCGGGGGAGCGGGGTTGCGGTTCATCCAGGCGAGGACCCCGATGATCGCGGCGACGCCTGTCGTGACGCCGGCGACGATACCCGCCCAGCCGGCGAATCCCCGGGTGTTCGGATCGGCGTAGCGGACCTCGGCGCGCAACGTGCTCACCTCACCGGCCGGCAGCTTCCACGTGACGATCGAGTCGGATTCACGGGTGCCGTTGGTCGTGGCCACCCGCGCCGGGAACGCGATCGTGATCTGGACGTCGGTGCCCTGCACGGGCACCGACTCGAGATCGACCTTGCCGTTGACGCTCACCAGGTCTCCGGCGCGCTGCAGCGCGAGCTGGAAGGTGCCCGAGGTCTGGTCGGACATCGACCCGAGCTGTTGGACGTCGCCGAAGCTCAGATCGCTGAAGAACACCTGGCTGCCGACGTACCCGTCCTGGTCGTACTCCTGCACGCGGACTCGGTCGGCGAGCGAGTCCGGGGCCACCAGCTGCGGTCCCTTGTCGTTCTCGTCGGCGGGAATGGTCGCGGCGACGATCTGGCCGGAGACGCGGTCGTCGGCCGAGACCCCCATCGTCGCCTGCACCCGCAGGCAGCCGGCGAGCACGGGGACGAGCAGGAGCAGGAGCGCCGCCGAGAGGGTCCGTCGGCGGGAGCGGGGCGAGGTGGGCAGGCGCACAGCGCCATCGTGCCAGGAGCGCGGGGACGTGTCAGACGCGAGCCCCTGCCCCGGCGCGTCGCCGCAGCGACCACAGCAGCGGGACGCCGAGCACGCTCATGACCGCGAAGCCATAGACGGCCGAGTACCGCAGCTCCGGGGCGCTCAGGAGCACGCCGTGGGCGAGCGCAGACCCGAGCCACGTCCACAGGAACAGCACCAGCGGCACGGTGTCGTTGCCCGGGTGTACCCGGCCGATCCGGTCGAGCAGGTCCAGCCCAACCGCCATCAGCGTGGCGACGAGGACCCAGCCGAGATAATTGGTGAGCGGGATCTGCTCGATGCCCGGCAGGCCGCCGCCGTTGCACCAGCTCCACTGTCCGTCGGACACCATCTGCGGATCGAGGTACAGGTCCCAGCCGACCATCCCCACCGTGGTGAGCGCGATACGGGTCACCCGCTCGCGGTTCCCGCCCGGCCACGGCATCCCGCCGCGGGCGAGCAGCGAGGCCACGTACCAGACCGGGTACATCCCCGCGGTCCAGGCGAGCGGCACCACGAGGGGCACGTCGAACAGGGCGGGACCCAGCCGGTCGGTGGCGTACGCGTAGCAGCCGTACGGGTATCCGGTGGCGGTCCCCACGACCTCGGAGGCGAAGCCGACACCCGCCGTGATCACGAAGAACCCGGCGGTCCAGGCGAGGCCGCGCCGCGCCGCAGCGTGCGCGAGCCCGGCGGCCGCGAGGAGGGTGACCACCGCGACGGTGACGACGTCGCGGGCCTGGCCGGTGGTCAGCGGATAGGCGATCTGCGCGGCGATCGCGCCGCCGGCGAGAACGGCGGGCAGGCGATTCATCGCCGCCACCGCCCCAGCACCCGGCGCAGGGGGCCACCCCCGGCGTCGGCGAGCGCGCGCTGCGCGGCGTTGCGCCCGCTCGCGCCAGAGACCCCGCCCCCGGGATGGGTGGACGCGCCGGTCAGATAGAGCCCCTCGGCACCCGGCACCCGGTGCCCGGACAGCTCCGGCAGCGGCCGCCACATGAACATCTGGTCCAGCGACATCTCCACATGCATGACGTTGCCGCCGATCAGGCCCAGTTCGCGTTCGATCTCGTGCGGGGTCTGGATGTGCCGGTGCCGGACGGGACCGGCGAAGCCGGGGGCGAAGCGCTCCATCTCGGCGACGATCCGATCCGCCTCCGACTCGGCCAGTGCGGGCCACCGCCGGCCACCGGAGAGCCGGTACGGGTGCCACTGCGACCACAGGGTCACCTGGTGTTCGCCGGGCGGTGCGATCGACGGATCGAGCGCCGTGAAACTCATGGCCAGCACGGCCGGCCGCGGCGGTAGTTCCCCCGCCAGTGCCGCGCCGTGCGCGAGCCGGAGCCGGGCGCGGTCCTCGACGAGCAGTTGCAGGCCCCGCACGGCGTCGGACTCGTCGGCGGGACCGCTGGGGTACCGCGGCAGCGCGTCGGTCGCCAGGCGCAGCACCATGCCGATGCCGGGGCCGACGCGGATCCGGCGCCGCCATGCGTTCAGGCGGGCGCGGTCGAATCCGCCGCGTTCGAGCAGATCGAACGTGGTCAGCACGTGGCAGCCGGCGATCACGGTGCGCGCGGTGACGGTGCGTCCCGAGTCGGTACGTACCGCCCAGCCGTCCCCGGCCCGGCGGATCTCGGCGGCGGCGTCGCCGAGGGTGACGACGCCGCCGTCGACCGCGAGGCGGGCGGCCAGGGCCCGGGTCAGCGCGCCGCTTCCGCCGACGGCGCGGCCGGGCGGCAGCGCGTGCATCAGCGCGGCGAAGCCGACCATCGGGGCGGTGCCGGGTTCGGACATCGGGGGGCCGGACTGGGCACCGAACCAGGCGAGGGCGGCCTTGAGCGGCTCGTCGTCGAAGTACTCGTCGAGCAGGGCGTCGCCGGTGGTGAGGAACTGCCGGGAGAGGTCGCTGCCGCCACTGCCGGCGTCGAGGCCCCAGAAGGACGACAGCAGGTGCCGGCCGGTCGGCGGCACCGAGAACGAGCGCATCACCCGGGCGCTGCGCGGACCCCACACCGTCACGAAGCGGCGGTAGGCGTCGGCCTCGCGCGCTCCGCATGCGGCCTCGACGGATCGGCAGGTGCGGTCGAGATCACGATGGAAGACGATGCCCGGACGGTCGCTGCCCACGGGGGCGGGCGCGAACGCCCACGGGTCGCAGTCGACGTAGCGCAGGCCGTGGGCGGCGAGCTCGAGTTCCTCGACGATGCCGGTGTGCCGGATCATGACGTGGGCCGACGAGCCGCGGTCGACGGCGTGGCCCGGGAAGCGTTCCACGGTCGACACGGCGCCGCCGAGCACGGTGTCCCTCTCAAGCACCTCCACCGACCAGCCGGCACGGGCCAGATAGCACGCGCTCACCAGGGCGTTGTGCCCGGAACCCACGACGACGGCATCGATCACCCCGCCCACGCTACGGACCTTCGAGCGGAAGGTCCCGTCCCAGGACGGCGAAGGGGCGGGCGTCCCCGGTGAACCGGAACTGCCGGACGACGTCGCGGAACCCGAATCGCCGGTACAGCCGCCAGGCCCGGTTGTCCTCGCCGGCGATCTCGGGAGTGGACAGCAGGACCGTGCGCTCGGGGCGGTCGCTCAGCAACCGGCGCAGGAGCGCCTCCCCGATGCGGTGACCCTGGGCGTCCGGCCGCACGTGCAGTTCGGTCAGCTCGAAGTAGTCGCCGAGGACGGCGTCGATCGTCTCCGGGGGGTAGCCGGCGTGGCGCATCCCGGTCCGCACCTGCTGATTCCACCACTGGTGCGGCGACCCGCGATAGCCGTAGGCGATCGCGACGAGCCTCGATGGTTCGTCCGGCAGTGCCGCCGCGACGGCTTTCCATCCCGGCCGGGCGGAGTGCTCGGACCACATGGGCGCGCGGTGGTACTCGGTGCCGCGCGGGTATCGCATGGCGGCCACGTAGATGGGCAGCACCTCGGGCAGTCGCGCGCGGAACTCGGCAGCGGACAGATCGACGAGGATCGGCGCCGCGCCCCGCGGGGTCGCATCCGTACTCATGACGGGGACTGGACCGCCTTCCCTTGACGACGTGTCGGTAGGTGCAGCTATATTGAATACGTCGAACGGATGTTCGATACCGGGGATCCGGCGATGTTCGAGGGAAGCGAACATCGCCGGATCGCCGGGGCCGTGACCCGGCCGGTGCCCCGGCGGGGTGCAGGAGGTGTTCGGAGTGATGGTCACGTCACGAACCGCACAGTCGGGTGCGACCGGCCCGCGGGCCGTCGGCCGATCGGACTGCGCCGCCCGCCCGGTGTCGTCGCGCGCCGCGACATTGCTCGACCGTGCCGACGAGCTGCTCTCGGCGGCCGCCGGCACTCCGGAACCGTCCGAGCGATTCCACCTGGCCTATCTCGCCGCCCTGCGCGGTGCCGGCGCCGTGCTCGCGGGCGCCGAGTTGCGGGCGGTGCGGCCGGCGCGGCGTCCCCGCACCCGCAACGCCTGGGTGCTCATGGCCCGCGCGGAGCCGGAGTTCGCCGCCTGGGCGGACTTCTTCGCCGATCGTTCGGACACCCGCGCGGCGATCGAGGCGGGGGTCACGCGTTCCGTGCCCGCCGACGAGGCGAGCCGCTTCTACGACGAGGTGGGCCGCTTTCTCCACGAGGTGGAGGACTACCTGACGGGCGCGGACGACCCGTCGGCGTCCGGGAATTCGAGGTCGGGGGACGACCGGCGCAGCGCATGATCGGTGCAGGGGGCAGCCCGGGTCGTTCGACGGCCCGGGCCAGGGTCGTCGGTCCGTCATACGCAGGACCTTCGGAACCGTGATCGAACTCGAATCCCCAGTTGGTGGTCCCCGCCGGGATGTACTCGTATTATTGAGCCAGGCGGCCGTCAAAGTCGGCCCCCCGTCGATCTGGACCGCAGATCCGGCGGCCACCGTTTTAGTGCCGGGGGAGGTACCGTGCCACTCTCCGAGCACGAGCAGCGCATGCTCGAACAGATCGAGAGCGCGCTCTATGCTGAGGATCCCAAGTTCGCCTCTACCGTCCGGGGAAGCCGGATGGGGATGGCGTCCAGTCGGCGTCGGCTCCAGGCCGGCGCGTTGTTCGCACTGGGTTTGGCGTTGTTGATCGCGGGCGTCGCCCTCCCGGTGAAGCCGGGTGGGTTCCCGATCATCAGTCTCGTCGGATTCATCGTCATGTTCGGCGCGGGGGTCCTGCTCCTCCTCGGAGGCAAGCGCGGTCCAGGCGTCGGTGACGGTCCCCGCGGGGCAAGCCGCGGTGCCGGGGATGGTAGGTCCCGCGGCGGCCGCAAGTCCGGTGGAGGGTTCAGCAAGAGGATGGAGGACCGCTTCCGCCGGCGTTTCGAGCAGGAGTAGCGCGACAGTACTTCCACGCGAGTTCTCACGAACGGCGCGTCCCGCCACGGGACGCGCCGTTCGTCGTTCCCGGACGAGCGGCGGCCGCGGCGCCGGGTGCCCCGCCGTCCCCCACGTTCGTACCCCACTTCCGCCCACTCCGGCTCCCGGGACCGGCGCGCAGCGGAGGCGACGGAGCCGACCAGCGTGTTTCCCGCGTCCGGGTTCGCTGTCCCGCGCCCGCGTCTCGGTCCGCGCGTCGCGACGCTGCCCGCGCCGTGCGTCGTCGCCCACTCCGCCCCACCCGCCGTGAACTGCGCACAGTCGAAAAACGGCGCCGCGCGCGGGCGCGTAAGCGGTTGAACGTGGGGGAAAGTGGGGTAGTGTGGGTCGCGGCGGAGGGGTTCCTCCGTCGGGTAGTAGGCAGGGTCCGGCCGGGGCGTGGCGGGGGGTGTCGAGTGTTCCTCGGTACCCACACACCCAAGCTGGACGACAAGGGGCGGCTCACGCTGCCCGCGAAGTACCGAGACGAACTGGCGGGAGGGTTGATGATCACGAAGGGTCAGGACCACAGCCTTTCCGTCTTTCCGCGCGACGAGTTCGCCGCCCTGGCCGAGCGCGCCGCCGCGGCCTCGCGGAGCAATCCGCAGGCCCGGGCGTTCCTCCGGAGCCTGGCGGCGGGAACCGACGAGCAGCGTCCCGATGCGCAGGGCCGGATCACCCTGTCCGCCGCCCACCGCAAGTACGCGGGGCTCACGAAGGACTGCGTCGTGATCGGTGCCGTCAAACACCTGGAGATCTGGGACGCGGCGGCGTGGGAGCAATACCTCGCCGAGCACGAGGAAGAGTTTTCGGAAGCGAGAGACGAGGCCCTGCACGACATTCTGTGACCGGAACCGCAGCAGCGACCGCAGTGCCACCGCGGCGAGTGCCGCGAGGCCTCTGCCCGACAGCGACCCTGACACACTTCCCCAGTGCCAGGTTCGTGAAACGGAACCCTGACGTACTTCCCCAACGCCAGGTTTCCAGTTCGGACAGAGACCTCGATGCATTCGCCGCGGTCGTATCCGGAGGCGTGACTGCGAACCCCCGACCGAAGCCACGATCCGATCGCCCACGAACCGAGCAGGACAACCGGAGGAAGA
>NZ_WVTE01000132.1:0-6079 GCF_009939605.1 Rhodococcus sp. YH1
GCCGACTCGACCTCGCCGAGCTCGATCCGGAAGCCACGGATCTTGACCTGGTCGTCCGCGCGGCCGAGGTACTCGAGGTCACCCGAGACCGCCCAGCGCGCCACATCGCCGGTGCGATAGAGCAATCCGCCGTCGGCGGAGAACGGATCGGCCACGAACCGGGCCGCGGACAGGTCCGGACGGCCCAGGTATCCGCGGGCCAGCTGCCCGCCGCCGACGTACATCTCACCGGCCACGCCCACCGGGACGGGGTTGAGACGGGTGTCGAGGACGTAGACCCGCAGGCCCGCGATCGGCACGCCCACGATGCTCGCCGAACCGGCCTCGGCCAGGTCCGCACCGATCTCCCGGTACGACACGTGCACCGTGGTCTCGGTGATGCCGTACATGTTCACCAGCCGCGGCGAGGTGTCCCCGTGCCGGGCGAACCAGCCCTCCAGGCGGCGCGGCTCGAGCGCCTCACCACCGAAGATCACGTACCGCAGGGCCAGCTCGCCACCGGTCCCGCCGGCCGTGCGGTCCGCCTCGGCGAGCTGGTAGAACGCCGACGGCGTCTGATTCAGCACCGTCACACCCTCGCGAACGAGCAACTCGCGGAACGCCTCCGGCGAGCGCGAGGTGAACCAGTCCACGACGACGAGGGTGCCGCCGTACAGCAGCGGACCCCACAGCTCCCACACCGAGAAGTCGAACGCGTACGAGTGGAACATCGTCCACACGTCCGACGGGCCGAAACCGTAGACCGACTCGGTGTTGACCATCAGCCGCACCACGTTCCGGTGCGGGATCAGCACGCCCTTCGGCCGGCCCGTGGACCCGGAGGTGTAGATGACGTACGCGAGGTTCGTGGCGCCCAGCGGCGCGGTGCGCTCCTCGTCGCGGATCGGCGCGTCGTCCACCCCCGACAGGTCGACGGTGTCGAGCTCGACCACCGGCACCGCGGTGGGCACGTCGACCCCCGTGCCGGAGAGGGTGAGCACCGCGGCCGGCGCGGCGTCGGTGAGCATGAACTCGATCCGGTCGGCCGGGTAGTTCGGGTCCACCGGCAGATACCCGCCGCCGGCCTCGAGCACCGCGACGAGCGCGACCACCAGATCCAGTGACCGCGGCAGCGCGACCGCCACGAGCGACTCCGGACCCACACCCACGGAGATCAGGTGCCGGGCCAGTCGCCGCGCCCGGGAGGCGAACTCGGCGTAGGTGAGCGCCTCGTCGCCGAACCGCACCGCGATGTCGCCGGGTGCGGCGGCGACGCGCGCCTCGAACATGTCCACCAGCGTCACGTCCGCCGGGGCGACGTCGTCGCCCAGCGAGTTCCACCGGGAGACCACGAGCTCGCGCTCGAAGTCGTCGACGATCTCGATGTCACCGACCGCGACCGACGCGTCGGCCGCCACGGCCCGCAGGATCCGCAGCAGCTGCTCGGCGAACGCGGCGACCCGCAGCTCGTCGAACAGGTCGGTGGCGTAGGTCACGGCGGCATCGATGCCGGCGGCCGAGCCGTCCGGGGCCACCTGCTCCGAGAAGGTGAACTGCAGATCGAACTTCGCCGTGGGCGGGTCGTAGTCGAGCGCCTCCAGAGCGAGGCCGTCGAGTTCGAACTCGGCCTGTCCGATGTTCTGGAAGGTCAGCGCCACCTGGAACAGCGGGTGCCGGGCCTGGGAGCGTTCCGGATCGAGGATCTCCACCAGCCGTTCGAACGGCACGTCCGCGTGCGCGAAGGCATCGAGGTCGTTCTCGCGCACCGCGCTCAGCAGGTCCGCGAAGGACTGCCCGCCCCGCACGTCGGTGCGCAGGACGAGGGTGTTGACGAACATGCCGACGAGGTCGTCGAGGGCGGCCTCGCCGCGGCCGGCGACCGGCGTGCCGATCGCGATGTCCTCGGTCGCGGACAACCGGGCCAGCAGCACCGCGAGCGCCGCGTGCACGACCATGAACAGCGACGTGTTCTTCTCGTGCGCGAGGTTCTGCAGGCGGTCGTGGAGCGCCTCCTCGACGCGGAAGCGGCTGGTGCGGCCGTGCCCGGAGGCCCGCTCGGGACGGACGCGATCGGAGGGCAGGTCGAGCTGGTCGGGCAGGGCGGCGAGGGTGCGCTTCCAGAACTCCACCTGCTCGGCGGCCACGGATCCCGGTTCGTCCTCGGAGCCGAGCACGTCGCGCTGCCACAGGGCGTAGTCCGCGTACTGGATCTCGAGCGGTGCCCAGCCGGGCAGCTCACCGCGGGTGCGGGCCGCGTAGGCGACCATCACGTCGCGGGCGAGCGGACGCACCGAGAACCCGTCCGTGGCGATGTGATGGGCGACGAACAGCAGCACATGCTCGGTCCGGCTCAGCTCGAAGACCACCGCGCGGAAGGGCACCTCGGTGGTGACGTCGAATCCGCGCGTCACCAGTTCGCGGGCGCGGTCCGGCAGGGCCTGCGCGTCGATGCGTTCGATCACGAGCCGCACCGGGGACTCCGGCAGGATCTGCTGGTAGCCGGTGCCGTCCACGTCGGGGTAGACGGTGCGCAGCACCTCGTGGCGCTCGGTCAGGTCCCGTATCGCCCCGCGCAGCGCGGGCACGTCGAGGGCGCCGGTGAAGTGCACGCCGATCGGCACGTTGTTCACCGCCGACTCGGGGTCGAAGCGGTTGAGGAACCACATGCGCTGCTGCGCCGGCGACAGCGGGATGCGCTCGGGCCGCTCGTACGGGACCAGCGGCGTGCGGCGGCCGGCGCCGGCCTCCTGCTCGGCCCGCACCGCGAGGGCCTCGACGGTCGGGGCGTCGAACAGGGCCCGCACCGGGATCGACGCGTCGAGCGCCTCGCTGAGGCGGGCCGCGACCTGCGTCGCGACGAGCGAGTTGCCCCCGAGATCGAAGAAGTCGTCGTCGCGGCCGACCCGCGGCACGCCCAGTACCTGGGCGAACACGCCCGCGACGATCTCCTCGACCGGGGTCCGCGGCGGGGTGAAGGTGCGCACCTCGAAGGTCGGGGCCGGCAGCGCGCGCCGGTCGATCTTGCCGCTGGCGTTCAGCGGGAACGCGTCCAGTGCGACGAACGCGGAGGGCACCATGTACGACGGCAGCGTGGCCGCGAGCGCGTCCTTCGCCTTCGCGGGATCGAACTCCGCACCCGGCTCGGGGACGACGTAGCCGACCAGCTGCGGCCCGAAGCGCGGGTCCTCGCGCACCACGGCGACGGCCTGGCGCACCTCGTCGAGGGCGGCGAGCTGCGACTCGACCTCCCCGAGTTCGATGCGCAGCCCGCGTAGCTTGACCTGCAGGTCCGTGCGGCCCAAGTAGTCGAGCTCGCCCGCGGCGGTCCACCGCGCGAGGTCGCCGGTGCGGTACATCCGCTCGCCGGCGGCCCAGGGGTTCGCGACGAACCGCTCGGCCGTCAGATCCGCGCGGCCGTGATAGCCGCGGGCCAGCTGGACACCGGTGAGATAGAGCTCGCCGGCGACGCCGACGGGCACGGGGTGCAACCGTTCGTCGAGCACGAGCGCGTCGGTGTTCCACACCGGCGTACCGATCGGCACCGCCCCGGCGTCGTCGGCACCCGCCGTGCGGTGGACGGTCTGGATCGTCGTCTCGGTGGGTCCGTACAGGTTGTGGACGGGCGCGTCGTTCAGTGCGCGGAACCGTGCGACGGTTTCGGCCGGAAGGCTCTCGCCGCCGCAGAAGACCTGGGTCAGGGACGCGGCGGTCGTCCGGTCGAGGTGTTCGAGGACCGCGTCGAAGACGGCGGGCACGAACTGGGCCACCGTAACGGCGTGACGCGCGATCGCCGCCGCCATTCCGGGCGGGTCGCGGTGCAGGTCGGGCGCACCCACCACGATCCGCGCCCCCACCAGCGGGGGCAGGAAGATCTCCCACACCGAGGCGTCGAAGGTGGCGGGGGTCTTGAGCAGCAGGACGTCGCCGGCCGTCGGGCCGAACCGGTCCCGCATCCACAGCAACTGGTTGACCACGGCGGCGTGCGGCACGGCCACGCCCTTCGGCCGACCGGTGGAGCCGGACGTGTAGAGCACGTACGCGAGATGCTGCGGCCGCAGCGGCGCGAGCCGGTCGGCGTCGGTCAGCGGCGCGTCGCCGTACGGCGCGGTGTCGGCCTCGTCGAGCGCCACGACCGGCACCGCGTCCGCACCGGGCAGGCGGTCCCGCCCGGACCTGGTGAGAACCAGGACGGGCGAGGCGGATTCGAGGACGTACGTGATCCGGTCCGCCGGCTGGTCCGGGTCGAGCGGGACGTAAGCGGCCCCGGCGGCGAGGACCGCGTGGATCGCCACGAGCATCTCCGTGGAGCGGCCGGCGGCCACCGCGACCACCGTGTCCGGTCCCGCGCCGCGCGCGACGAGATACCGCGCCAGCGCGTTGACCCGGGAGCCGAACTCGCGGTAGGTCAGCGCCGACTCACCCGACTCGATCGCCACGGCGTCGGGGGTGCGGGCCGCCTGCTGGGCGAGGAGATCGACCAGCGTGGCCCCGCAGTCGAGCGTGCGGCGGGGCCCCCGCGCGAGCTGCTCGACCGCGTCGAGTTCCGCGCCCGGCAGCATCGGCAGGTCGCCGACCGGCACGTCGGGCTGCTCGGTCACCAGCCGCAGCAGCCGGACGAACCGGTCGCCGACGGCGGCCACGGTCGGGGCGTCGAACAGGTCGGTGGCGTAGGAGATCTCGACGGCGAGGTCGCCCGCGTCGGTGCCGGCCGCCTGACCCTCGAGGATCGTGACCATGAGGTCGAACTTCGACACGCCCGCGTCGAGGGGCAGCTGCGCGACGGACAGCCCCGGCAGTTCCAGGGCCACGTCGCCGATGTTCTGGAACGCCAGCATGACCTGGAACAGCGGAGTCCGGGCCTGGGTGCGTTCCGGCGCGAGCACGTCCACGAGACGCTCGAACGGCACCTCGGCGTGCGCGAAGGCCCCGAGGTCGACCTCGCGCACCCGGGCGAGCAGTTCGGCGAAGGTGTCGGCCGTGTCCACCTCGGTGCGCAGCACCAGGGTGTTGACGAACATGCCGATCAGATTGTCGAGCGAGCGTTCCCCGCGGCCGGCCACCGGGGTGCCGACGGCGATGTCCCGGGACGTGCCGAGGCGGGCCAGCAGCAGCGCCAGGGTCGCGTGGACCACCATGAACACCGTCGCGCGCTGTTCCCCGGCGAGCCGGCCGAGCGCGGCGTGCAGCGACTCGTCGATGGTGAGGCGATGTGTCGCACCACGATTCGTCGCGACCGCGGGCCGCGGCCGGTCGGTCGGCAGGTCGAGCCCGTCCGGCAATCCGTCGAGCGCCTGCTTCCAGTACTCGAGCTGACGGGTGACGACGGAGTCCGGGTCGCCCTCGGAGCCGAGCACGTCGCGCTGCCACAGGGTGTAGTCGGCGTACTGGATCTCCAGCGGCTCCCAGGCGGGCTCGTTGCCGAGCGACCGGGCCGCGTAGGCGACCATGATGTCGCGGGTGAGCGGCCCCATCGAGAAGCCGTCGCCGGCGATATGGTGCATGACCGCGACGAGCACGTGCTCCTCGGGACTCAGGCACAGTAGGCGCACGACGATCGGGACGTCGGTGGACACGTCGAAGTGGGTGGCCGCCAGCGCCCGCAGCTCGCCAGGGAGCTGCGCCGGCTCGATCCGCACGGGCTCGAGCGAGACGCGGACCTCGGACGGGGCGAGCACCTTCTGGTAGCCGTACCCGTCGAGGTCGGGGTAGACGGTGCGCAGCGACTCGTGGCGGGCGAGGACGTCGCACACCGCTTCCTCGAGCGCCGGGACTTCGAGCCGGCCGGACATGCGGACGGCGACGGGGATGTTGTTCGCCGTCGAGTCGGGATCGAACCGGTTGAGGAACCACATGCGCTGCTGGGCCAGCGACAGCGGCACCCGCTCGGGCCGGGGCTGCGGCACCAGCGGGGCCCGTCGCGCCGGGCCGTCGTGACCGTCGATCCGGGCGGCCAACGTCTCGACGGTCGAGTTCTCGAACAGCAGCCGCAGCGGCACCGACGCATCGAGCGCCGCACCGATCCGCGAGACCACCTGCGTGGCGATCAGCGAGTTGCCGCCGAGGGCGAAGAAGTCGTCGTCGAGGCCCACCCGGTCGAGAC
>NZ_WVTE01000133.1:0-5918 GCF_009939605.1 Rhodococcus sp. YH1
GGTCCGCCTTCCAGACCGTCTTCCACGCGCATCTGCACGTGCTGCCGCGGTGGCGCGGCGACAAGCTGCGCCTCGCGGCGGGACTGCTGCGGCGCCGGCCCCACGACCCGGAGGCCACCGGCGCGGCGATCCGCGCCGGCCTGGCCCGTCTCGAAGCGGAGGACGCACTGTGACACACGGAAAGACACACGGAAACACCACGACCGGCGGCACCACCGGGCCGGACACGGACGCCGCGCCGGAGTTCCCGGTCGAGCCGATCCGCGCGCTGCTGCTCGAGCAGTTCGGGGTCATCGACGAACTGCTCGCCGACGTACACGGGGACACCTGGTACACGCCCACCTCGCTGCCCGGGTGGACGGTCAAGGACATCACGGCACACCTGATCGGGACCGAGTCGATGCTCGCCGGCATCGAGGCGCCGCACGTCGAGATCGACGTGCACGCCCTCGGCCACGTCCGCAACGAGATCGGCGCCTTCAACGAACGGTGGATCGAGTCCCTCCGCGGCACGCCCGGCGACGAGGTGCTCGCGCGGTACCGGGAGATCGTCGCGCGCCGGCGGGAGCAACTCGGGGCCATGACCCAGAAGGACTTCGACGAACCGGCGATGACCCCGGTGGGGCAGGCCACCTACGGCCGTTTCATGCGCATCCGCGTCTTCGACTGCTGGATGCACGAACTCGACCTCCGCGACGCGCTCGGCGTGCCCGGCGACGAGGGCGGCGCCCGGGCCGAGCTCGCAGCCGCGGAGATCTTCGGGGCGCTCGCGTTCGTCGTCGGCAAGCGCGGCAAGGCTCCCGACGGGGCGCGGATCACGTTCGAGCTGAGCGGCCCGCTGGCCCGCACCCTCCACGTCGAGGTGGACGGCCGGGCCGCGGTGGTGCCGGCCCTGTCCGGTCAGGCGACGAGCATCGTGGCCATGGATTCGCGGCTGTTCGTGCGGCTCGCCGGCGGTCGCACGCACGCGTTCGACCGTCTCGACGAGATCACCCTCGGCGGCGACACGACGGTGGGCCGGCGGATCGTCGACCACCTCGCCTTCACCATCTGATCGGCGGCTTCGTGCGGCTGTTCCTGTCGTCGTACCGGTTCGGCACGGATCCCGGGTTGCTCCTCGGAGTCACGCGGGGGCCGTGCCCCATCGCGGTGATCGCGAACGCGGCCGACGCATGGCCGTCCCGGGCCCGGGACTCGGCGGTGGCGAGCGAGCTGGCGCCGCTGCGTGCACTCGGATACGAACCCACCGAGGTGGATCTGCGGGACCATGCCGGCGCCCCCGACGGCCTGCGGGCGGCGCTGTCCCCATTCGGAGCGTTGTGGGTGCGCGGCGGCAACACGTTCGTGCTGCGCGCGCGGCTCGCCCTGTGCGGGGGCGACGAGATCCTCACGGACCTGGTCCGTTCCGGTGCGCTGGCCTACGCTGGATACAGCGCAGGGGCGTGCCTTGTGACGCCGTCCCTGCGCGGTCTCGAATTCTCCGACGATCCCGGCGAGGTCGACGCGGTCTGCGGGGTCCCGGCCCGCTGGGACGGTCTCGGGTGGGTGGACTACGCGATCGTCCCGCACGCCGGGGACTCCCCCCTCGCCGACGCGGGCGTCGCGCGGACGCTGGACTTCCTCACTCGCGAGCGGCTGCCGTTCCGGGCACTCGGCGACGACGAGGTGATCGTCGTGGACGAGTCCTGAGGCCCCGTGGCGGTGCCGTGGTCACGGCCCGTTGCTCGCGCGGACGAACGGCGCGAACCGGTCGAGGGAGACCCAGGCCGTGCGGCATCGGCGGGCGGTGACCTCGTCGGCCCGCGCGAGCAGGATGTCGAGAAGTTCCCGGGGATTGTCCCGCCAGCGCAGGGCGAGGTGCCGTTCCTCCTCGTCCGACAGCGCCGCGAACCTGCTCGCCGCGGCGGCCCAGTCCGCCACGTCCCCGTGATGAAGGCGCTCCAGCGCGTTGTAATCGACTCGCCGCGAAAGGAATTCGTCGGACAACGCGCGGACGAGTTTCGCGTCCGTCAGCGCGGATGCGGTCATACGGCACCTCCTTCGAACGACCGTTGACGTTAGTGACCTGCGACAACCACCCGATCGCGCAGCCGGAACGATTCGATAACAGAGTGACTGGTGAGACTGATGTGACTTCCGCTGTTAGGATCCGTACGGTGGAGACACTGACCGACCTGCTCACGAGCGGTGCGGCACCCTGGTGGGCCGTACCGGTGGGACTCACGGCCGGCGTGCTCCTCGGCGTCCTCGCCACCCGGATCGGCGCGCGACCCCCGCGACGGAACGCCGCCGTGGCCGCTCCCCTGTGGGCGGCCGATCGCGCGCTGCAGGTCCGCTTCCTGCACGCCGCCGACAGCGTCTACAACCACCTGTTCGAGGCGGATCACTCCGCCCTCGCCGAGGCCGACCTCACCGAGGCCCTGCAATCCGACGACCTGCACCTGCGCTCGGTCGCCCGCGGCATCGTCGACCTCGACGCGATCGTCAACGAGATGCGGCTGTCCGCTCCCGATCCGGTGCTCGCCGCCGCCGTCGCCCTCTTCGGATACCTCACCGCCGTCTCGAGCGACGGAACCGACGACCTCGACGAGTTCCGGGACCGCTACCTGACCCGCAAGTCCGCGTTCGTCGACGCCGTCCGCGCCGCCCACCCGCCGGCCGGCCCGGTCCCCGCCTGAGCCCGTCGCCACTGTCGACTGCATCGCGTCACCACCACCACCACGTCACCGCTCACGTCACGCGGGGCCCGCCCTCGACACAGGTCCACAACAGGAACATCGCGGCCCGCGCCGCGCGCATTACCGCCGCCGCGGGCGGATCCCCCCGCCGGCGCGACGGCCGGTAGGGTCGTTGGCGTGACCAACGACGAGCACCGCATCGAACATCACGCCGAGCAGTCCCGATTCGCGTTGTACACCGGCGACACCCTCGCCGCGTTCGCCGACTACACCGACTCGGACGGTGTGCGCGACTTCGACCACACCGTCACCCAGCCCCGGTTCCGCGGTCACGGGCTCGCCGCCGAGGTGGTCCGCCACGCCCTCGACGCCACCCGTTCGGAGGGCCTGAAGATCGCGGCCTCGTGCTGGTACGTCGTGCAGTTCCTCGACGCGAACCCCGAATACCGGAACTGACTCGCCGAGGCGCCGCCTCTATCAGCACGGAGGCGCCGCCTCAATCAGCACGGAGGCGCCGCCTCAATCAGCACGGAGGCGCCGCCTCAATCAGCACGGAGGCGCCCGCCTCTAACAGCGCGGAGGCGCCCGCCTCGCTCAGCGGGCGCCGGCCTGCCCGGTGGGGGCACCCCCGGCGCGCAGGCGAAGGCCCAGCGCGACGAGCGCGGGGAAGACGACCAGCCAGAGAATGCCCCGCTGCACGAGACCCGCGAGGTCGTGCAGGGGCGCGTCGTCGGGCAGCACCAGCACGACCATGAGCGGCACGCCGGCCGCGGCGACGAGTCCCGCACCGAGCACGTAGCGCGACAGCGCCGGGAACCGCCCGTCGCGTGCGAGACGGCGCGACGTCACGACCAGGCCGAGCGCGATGCACGAGAAGAACGTGAAGCCCGAGACGAAGTGGTAGCCCGGGTCGTAGGTGACCCCCGCTGCGTCCTCCCGCAGCGGGAACACCGCCGCGAGCAGTGCGCCGACGCCGGCGAGACCGATCAGCACCGGGCCGAGGGCGCCCGTCCGGTCGGCCGCCGGTCCCCGGTGCACGGCGACGGCGAAGATCAGCAGCAGGAGTCCGAACACGACGAAGTTGAACTGCTGGATCCAGCCGTTCGGGCCGGCTTCGAGCGCACTGATCGTTTCCGCGGTCGGGCTGTACTCGTCCCGCCGGGCTGCCTGCTGCGCCAGCACCACCACGGTGAAGAGGAGGGGCGCGACGATCCCGGCGAGTGCGGCGGCACGTCCCCGAACCAGCCGCGTACCGGGTCCGACGCCGACGTGTGCGCTCATGACCGCTCCTGACCGAGTCCGAATCTGCCGTCGCAGAGGACGTTAGGAGCACCGACGGTGACCGGCATCGGAAGGATTGCCCATTCGGCCCGCCCCGGGATGGGAACTTCGACCCACAGCCCGGCGGACGCGGCCCGTGGGCCTGCGCCGCGGCGCAGGCCCACGCGTTCACAGCTCCCGTGGCGCGTCGCCGGTGTCCGTATGCAACTCACCCACTTCCGTCTTCAGGATTCGCATCGACCGCCCGAGGCCCCGTGCGGCCTCGGGCAGCCGCTTGGATCCGAACAACACCAGCACCACGAGAGCAATGATCGCCCAGTGGGCGGGACTGAGTGCTCCCATCAGCGGGGTCCCTTCCCCTCGGGGTAGACGGCGTCGACCTCCACTTCGACGAGCCACCCGGCCACCGGCAGACTCGCCACCTCCAGCGCGAATCGGTTCGGGCGAGCCGGGTTGCGTTCGAGCGGCGCGGCGGGCTCGGCGGTCCCCATCGGCACCAGCTCGGTGTCGCCGGTCTCGAGGTTGGTGTTCGCGAAGAACTGGCGGTACGCCCGGTTCCATCCGGCGTAGTCGGCGCGATCCGTCCCCGGGGCGTTGTCGAGGAAGACCCGCATCGTGGTCACGTCCGCCAGACCGAGCCCCTGAGCCTCGAGATTGTCGCGGATCTTGCGGAGCACATTGATGCCCTGCGCCTCGGTGACCGTCACCCCGGCCGGGAGGACACCGCCCGCGAAGGTCGCGGTGTCGATGTAGGACTCCGGGGACCCCTGCGGCGCGGCGGTGTTCGCGGCCGACGGCCCGGTTCCGCTGGTCTTGTACACGGCGGCGCTGGCGCCGATGCCCACGCCCTCGGCGATCATCGGGTTGGCCTCCCCGACCGGCAGCACCGACTGCACGAGCACGGGCGGTGCCGAGCCGGCCTCCGCGTCCGTGGACGAGCACGCCACGGTCGAGGCGCCGACGACGGGCAGGACCAGGGCCGCGAGAACGGTTCGGGCGGCACGCTTGTTCATGGATCTCTCCTTGTCCGGGATGGGGATGTCAGGATGCGGCGACACGCTCGTGCAGCGACGTGACCACGGCGCGTGCGGAGGTGAACGCACCGTGTTGCCAGGCGATCGCGTTGGACAGGTGGTCGCCGGCGAAGTAGACGTTCTGCACCGGGTCGAGCAGCAGGGTGTATTCGGGGGTTGCCTCTCCCCCGTGGGAACCCCCGGCACCCTGCCACGATGCCCAGGCCGACTCCGAGTACCGGGTGCGGCGCCAGCTGCCCGAGAACGACGAGGCAATGTCGCGGGTGTACTTGTCGCCGTGGATCTCTGCCCCCTCCGCGATCGCCTTGGCCAATCTCTGCTTGTGCGTGAGCGATTCGAAACCGAGGTGCCTCTTGCCCGAGGAGTAGTAGCCGACGACCACGCCGCGGTCCGAGTTGTAGTGGTCGTAGGGGAACATGATCTGGGAGATGTCCTTGTCGGTGTTGCTGGCACCGCCGTAGATCCGGTCCTCGAGTTCCCACCAGCGGCGCGTGTACTCGATGCCGAGCTTGCCCGAGGAGCTGGGCTCGGCCGCGCCGAGTGCGTGCACGACGTCGGCGGGCAGGTTGTGGTTCAGCCGCGTCACCAGGTGCGGCGGGATGGTGCAGATCGCGAAGTCGGCGTCCACCACCCGCGGCGCACCGTCGCGGGTGTATTCCACCCGCACCCCCTCGGTCGTGTTCTGCAGGGCCGTCACCTCCGACCCGTATTCGATCCTGTCGGTACCGATGCGGTCCTCGAACGCGTAGTAGATGCGGTCCATGCCCCCGACCGGGGTGAACATCATCATCGCCTGGTCGTAGCCGAAGTCGAAGCTGAAGTTGCGGCCGATGCCGCCGCGGATCACGTCCGTCATCGCGAAGGGCGGCTCGTGCGTGCCGAAGTCCAGACCGGCGCCGGGCTCGGAGGTGTACCCGCGGCGGGT
>NZ_WVTE01000134.1:0-5860 GCF_009939605.1 Rhodococcus sp. YH1
CGTCCCATCCGGCAACCGAGGACTACCATCCGGACACGGCTCCGGAGGCTCGTAACACGTCCCATCCGGCAACCGAGGACTACCATCCGGACACGGCTCCGGAGGATCCACAATCGGCGGACAGGTCTGCCCCGCCTGCACCGTAGTTCCATCCGGGCACGTGGTTCCTGTAGTTCCGGGATTCGGTGTTCCCGGTCCGGGGCTTGGTCCGGGGCTTCCCGGCTTGTGAGGCTGAGTCCCCGACCCCGGCGGTACCTGCGGAATCGGGACGCATGGGCCGGTCGGGTGCTGCAGACGCTGCTCTCCCTCAGCGCATTCCGGCGGTGGTGGCGCCTGGGTCGGAATTTCTGGGAAGAAGGAGATGAGGCTGACGCGCCAGTCGTTCCCTTGTTTGACAGCAGCGACACGGTCCACGCGCATGTCGCTCTCCTCGAGAACCGCCCCGTCCGACGCCGTCACCTTCTGGTTCAGCATCACCGCACGCTCGACGGCGTTTTCGGAGTCCTTCGGGTGCTCTCCGAAGATCACCAGGGCATCGGCGATCACCGAAGCATCCGCGGCTTTCCATTCGTCCCACCACACGCTGGTTCCGCGTTCACTGGAGTGATTCGCTGCCGCGAGCTCGGGAGTCAGATACTTCGATGCCCGCTCGTAGGCGTCGCGTGTCGAGGCGTCCGTCGTCGGATACCACGTGAACATGGTTTCGAGGGCACCTTCGATGGCGTCTCGGGCTCCGTCCGGAAGTGAGTCTTCGTCGGTCCCCGTCCATGCCGACTGCGGATCCGGTTCTCCGCCTCCGCACGCCACGACGAACCCCAGCGCTGCGATCAGCGCTACGAATGCCGAGAGGAAGCGCAGCGATCTCATCAACCCTCCTGGGAGTCGATCGTCGCACGCTCCATGGTCGAAGAGCGCTGGCAAGCAACAGAATGCCCGATCGGGAACGGCAGTCGGAACGTTCGAGCAGGCATACCGGACAGCGGGGGCACGGATCCTCGACGAAAGGGCCGAACCGGCCGGCAACCCTGCCGTTGTAGAACAGGTCTGGTGATAGTTGAAGCCGTACAACGGATGCGATCGAGTCCACGAAATGCCGGCGGGATCCATGCCATGAGAATGCGTCGTGCACTCGGACGGCTCGCGGGCCTGCTCGTGGTCGTCCTGACAGTTGCATTGGGTCAACCGGGACCGGCGTTCGCCGACACCGGGGCGGGTGTCCCGTGCCCCATGAACCGGAAACCGGTCGCGGACGGCACGTTCGTCGTCTCGTCCCCGTTTGGTGCCCGAAGTGGGGGTTTCCACCAGGGCGTCGACATGGCCGGGGATGCCGGAACCGACATCTACGCAGCTCTCGACGGCACCGTCTCGGCGGCCGGGCCTGCCAGTGGCTTCGGGCAATGGATCGTGATCGACACACCGACACGTACCGGGGTCGTCTCCACCGTCTACGGGCACATGTACCCCGACGGCGTGCTGGTGCGCACCGGTGATCCGGTGAGGACCGGGCAGCACATCGCCGACATCGGATCCAACGGCCAATCCAGCGGACCGCACCTGCACTTCGAACTGTGGGAGGGCGGGCGCTTCAACGGTCGAGCCGTCGACCCCGCTCCCCTGCTCGACGAGGGCGCATCGTCGGGTTCCTCCGTGGTGGAACTGGTGGCCGCCACCACCGACTGCTCCGTCGGTGTTCTCACCCCCGGACTCGTCCCGCCCGAGTTCGTACCGTGGCTGCTGAAGGCCGGCGTGATGTGTTCGGGTATTACCGCACCGCTCCTGGCGGCGCAACTGGAGGCGGAGAACGGATTCCGGCACGGCCCTTCGGCCCCCGTCTCGTCGACGGGAGCCCGCGGCCCGGCACAGTTCATGCCTGCCACGTGGACGACCTGGGGCAAGGACTACGACGGCAGCGGACCTCCCCCGGACGTCAACAGCATCGCTGACGCTGTGATGGCCCAGGGCGCGCTGATGTGCGAGAACCACCGATCAAGCGCCGACGCCATCTCCACGGGCCGTGTGGTCGGCGATCCGGTGGCCCTGGCGCTCGCCGCCTACAACGCCGGATTCGGTGCGGTGCTGGAGGCGGGAGGCATGCCCTTCGGTGGGGAGTACACCACCCAGACACAGCCCTACGTGAAGAAGATCCTCGAGCGCGCCATGGCGTTCGCGGCCGCGCCCTGGGCGACGGGGACGACCCCACCGCCGCCGACCGAGGCGCCGCAGCCCGATGTCGGCGACCGGATCGTCGAGGTGGCCCGGACCCTCGAGGGGACATCGTGGGTCTGGGGCGGCGGCAACATCGACGGCCCGACCAGGGGTGGTATCGACAGTCCCGGCCTCACCCGGCATGCGGTGGCGCAGGCAACGGACGGCAAGGTCGTGTTGCCACGTTCGACTCAGGAACAGTGGGAGATCGGCGACCCCATTCCGGTCAACGAACTCGACCCCGGGGACCTGGTCTTCTCAGGGTGGAACGAGTTCGACATTCCCACCCACGTCGGGATCGCGGTTGGCGGCGGCAAGATGGTGCACGCGTCGACCGACAGTGGCGTGACCGTCTCGAACTTCGACCCCGAGTCGGAGGGGCGGCGAGTGACATGAACCTCGGGAAGTGCTCCGGATCGCTGCTCGCGTCGTGCGCAGTGGTGCTCATCGCGTCCGGATGCGGGGAGAGTGTCCAGGGAACGGCCACTCCGGACATCGACCGGGAGGATCCGCTCGTCGTCATCGAGACCGCACTGGAGACGATGTTCACATGGAGGCCGGCAGAGGACGAATCGGGAGCAGCCGCACTGGAGCGGGCCGCACCGTACCTCGGTCCCGAACTCGGGTCCCAAACCGTCGTCTCTCAACCAGGACCCGGATCACAGTGGGAGCAGTGGAAACGCGACCAGGCGACCGTCCGCGCGGACGCCGCCTTCCTCGCCGACGAGCATCCCCCCGACAGCGACGACACCGTCCACCGTGTCGTCTCGATCAGACAATCGGCAACGACACCGAACGACCTGCTCATCGACGAGAACGAACACGTCGCATGGGCGATTGCGACCAGAGGTGACGACGGATGGCGGCTGACGTCGCTGCAGTTCTGATCTTCCTGTAGAGATGGGATCCCGGCATGCTCGAGAACGGCGGACGGATCTTCACCGCTGCGGTCGGTGTGGTCGCTCTCGTGGTGGCAGTGATCTTCGTCGGCCACGGTCTCCTTACCGGCCCTACTACACCTTCGGCAGTCTCCGACACGTCCATCGCCGCGAACGCACCGCCGGGTGAAGCCGACTCCAGCGCAGCGACGGGTGGCCCCGACCACCCACCTGAGGGAGGCGGAGCGCCCGACTCCGCACCAGCACCGGAGCCCAGCACCGTACCGGGACCGTACGGGAACGGCGGCGCAGGCGGAGGTGGCGCTGGCGGAGGCGGCGGAGGTGGCTCCGGCACCGCCACCCCGGAGCCCTACACCGACGCCTCGACCGAAGTCGTCACGCCGAATCCCGTACCTGTCGATGTCGTCCTCCCCCAGATCACCGGGGGCGACCCCGCCGTCACCGATACCTTCAATGCAGCGATGCGCGCCGCTCTGGACGACCGCATCGCGGAGGTACGGGCAGGTGGTCGATTGACCGGCTCGGACGGCGAGGTCGCCCATATCGGCGAACGCGTCACTAGTGGCGTGCTACTGGTGACAGCCGAATACGAGGAGTCCGCAGAGGACTTCGCAGACACCGTCGTGGTCGGCATTGACTCCGGTGACGTGCTCACGCTCGACGAGATTTTCACCGACACCGCTGACGGCCTCGATCGTCTTGTTGCCGTCTCCCGCGAACTCGGCCCGAGCACCGACGCGGGCGCCTCGTTCGACCTGAATGCCGTCAGCGCCGACCCGGCATTGTTCTCTCGCTGGCTTGCGACCCCCGACGGGATGCGGATCTACTTCGCCGAGGGATCCGTCGCACCGACCTACTCCGATCTTGTGGAACTCACCGTGCCGTGGGAGGAACTGAGTACTGTGCTCGACCCGGACATGCATGCAGTCCTCACCAGCTGAGAATCCTGCCCGATCAGATGCACGTTCGGGCAGTCATCGTTGCCCGAACGGCCACGCCTTCGCATCTTTCGTACAGCTGGAGAACGGTGGATGTTCGGTGCGTACCGACGGAAGCGAGAGACCATGCGCACGCACGAGACAGATCACGACGGCGATGCGGAGCTGCGTCCCAAGGCTTCGCGACTCGACGAACCGAACTCGGCTCTCGCTCTGAGAGCGGCGTTGTCCGGACGTCTGGACGTCGCCGGACCCGAAGGCATGGCCGGGTTGCAGCGTGTCGTCGGCAATGCCGGAGCGTCGGCACTCCTCGACGAGGACCGTTCGCCCGTGCACGACGTCGTCGCCTCTGCGGGAACACCGCTGCCCACCGACCTGCGCACTGATATGGAGGGCCGGTTCGGTCAGGACTTCGGAGACGTGCGCGTCCACAGCGACGGAACAGCGCACGAATCCGCGAAATCCGTCAATGCACAGGCGTACACGGTGGGTTCGGACATCGTCTTCCAGAACGACAGGTACGACCCCGGATCGGACACCGGCAAGCACATGATCGCTCACGAACTGACGCATGTCGTGCAGCAGCGCAATGGCCCTGTCGACGGCACCGACGCCGGCGGTGGGGTACGGATCAGCGATCCCTCGGATCGGTTCGAACGCGACGCCGTCGCGAATGCCGACCACGTCATGGCCGCACCCGCTCCCACGACCGCGCCCTCCGGCGCACTCCAGCGAACCACGGAAGAGGGATCCGCTGCCGTGCAGCGTGAGGAGGCCGCGGAGGAAAAGGAAGACGAAACCGCCCAGACCTTCGTGCAGCGTCAGGAGGAGGAGTCCGAGGAAGAATCAGCGTGATGCCATGACTGCACCCACTCGAGTCACGAGATCCGTTGCCCCGGAACGCACTCCTGCGCGATCGGCTGCTGCTGTGCGGTCGGATTCCAACTCA
This sequence comes from Rhodococcus sp. YH1, assembly GCF_009939605.1. Classification (NCBI taxonomy): domain Bacteria; kingdom Bacillati; phylum Actinomycetota; class Actinomycetes; order Mycobacteriales; family Nocardiaceae; genus Rhodococcus; species Rhodococcus sp. YH1. Next base: position 4,992 of record NZ_WVTE01000134.1, read on the forward strand.
CTACGCCGCTTGCAGTCCGCCGCGGGCAACCACGCCGTTGCGTCTCTCGTCACCCAGCGTCTCGACGCCGGACCCGTCCAGAGCGGTTGCGTTGCGCCACCCGTAGAACCGACACCGGCTGATCCGCAGAAGGATCCGCAATGGGCCCACGCGAAACATGAGATCGAGACCAAAGCCGATGCAACCAAAGCGCATCCCCCTGCCTCGAAGGAAGTGGGCGAGGCACAGAACGCGGCCGTCGCGCCACCCGACGACAAGGAAGCCCAGGCCAAGGCCGCTCACACCGGCAAGATGGACGCCGCGAAGCCAGGAGGCTTCGACAAGGCGGGCTTCATCGCCGCGGTGAAGGCCGCGATCGCGGCGAAGGCTCCGAAGAACCTGGACGAGGCGGACAAGTTCGCGCAATCCGGCAAGGCGGATCAGGTCAAGAACGAGGTGATGAGCAAGGTCACCGGAGGGAAGCAGGCGTCCGCCCGAGAAATCAAGGATTCGACCGAGGCGACACCGGATACCTCCACTGCGAAGGACAAGCCGGTCACACCGCTTCAGCCACCCCCGTCGCCGTCCGCGCCTCCACCACCGGATCCGAAACTGTTGGCACCGAAACCTGCACCCGACGACCAGACGAGACTGGGTGCGGACAGCTGCGCCACCGACCACAAGATGGCGGAAGCCGGGGTCACCAAGGAACAACTCGCCAAATCGAACGAGCCCGAGTTCACCGGTGCACTCGAGGCGAAGAAGACTGCCGAGGAGCACGACGCGAATGCGCCCGCTGCTGTGCGCGAGAAGGAAGCTCAGGTCATCGCCGGCGCCACTGCGGATGCCGATGCCACGGCGAAGACCGGATTGAGTTCGATTACCGCCTC
>NZ_WVTE01000135.1:0-5725 GCF_009939605.1 Rhodococcus sp. YH1
CGCCTGCGTGGAGACGGAGCCGAGTTCGCTCCGCACCGCGGCCGCGATCTCGTCCGCATCGGAATGGGGGTGCGCGGCAACCGCGCCGAGCACGGCAACACGCGGAGCGGTCACCCGCAGACCCACGGAGCGCAGTTGCGCCGGGGGGTCGAGGTGCTCATCCGCTCGTTGCATGACCCCAGTATGCCCCTTTTCTGGAATTAGTCAAGAAAAGGCGGGCGGGATCGGTCCGCACACGATCGCCTGATTCCGCACAACGGACCCGCCGGCCGGGTCTACCCTGCTTCTCAGCCCACCGGAGGAGGTTCGCCATGCGCACCAACCCGATCTCTCGCGCCTCCGGGATCGCGATCGCGGCCGGCACCGCGCTCACCCTGCTGCTCGGCTGCTCCAGCGGATCCGACACGGAATCCGAGCCCTACTCCTACGGCCCCACCGTCGAGGTCGGCGACGGCACGGCCCGCACCTACGTCGAGCAGGGCGACGACGGTGCCCCCGCGGCGATCGGGGTCCGCTTCTCGGCGACGGCACTCGACGGCCTCTCCGACGCCCTCGAGGTGCACACGCTCGAGTTCCCGGCCGAGGCGGACGAGACCGCGTTCGACCACCTGACCATGGACTGGAACCCGCACGGGCACGAACCGGTGGGACTGTTCGACCAGCCTCATTTCGACATCCATTTCTACATGATCGGCGCCGAGCAGATTTCCGAGATCGACCCGGCCGCACCCGGGTACGCCGACGCGGCGGCCAACATGCCCGAAGCCCGATACATGCCGGCCGACTACGTGCCCGCCGGTCCGCCGGAGATGGCGCTCGTCCCGCAGATGGGGATGCACTGGGTCGACGGCACCCTGCCGATCGCGCCGGGACAGTACGACTTCACCCAGATCCTCATCGAGGGATCCTGGGACGGCGAATGGACCTTCATCGAGCCGATGCTCACCCGCGACTGGCTGCTCACCCGCCCCACGATCGACGAGCCGGTGAAACAGCCCGAGGCCTATCAGCAGAGCGCGTACTACCCCACCACCTACTCGGTGAGCTTCGACGACCAGGCGCAGGAGTACGTCGTCGAACTCGGTGGACTCACCATGCGAGAGGAGTCGTGACAGTGGTGCACCTTCGCACGTTCGCGGTGCTCGGAGTCGTCGGCGTGACGGCGACGGCGACGGCACTCGTCGTCGGTTCCGTGGCCGGAGCCCAGGGCTCCACGTCCGTCGACGGCCCGCCCCGCCCCGTCGGTAACGGATCGGCGCACACGTACGTCACCGTCGGACCCGACGACACCCCAACCGCGATCGGCGTCCGCCTCGATGCCGCCGCCCTCGAAGGCCTCACGAGCGGTCTGCTGCCCACCACCGAGGCCTACGTGCTCGACGTTCCCGACGGGGCGCCCGCGACGGTCGTCGACCATGTCACGCTGGACTGGAACTCTCACGGCCACAATCCGGAACACGGGTTCGACCAGCCGCACTTCGATGTGCACTTCTACCTCGTCGACACCGCGACGGTGGAGTCGATCAACCCGCTCGTCCCCGGGTATCTCGAGCGGGCGGCGAAGCTGCCGGACCCGAAGTATCTCCCGGAAGGCTACGCGCCGTCGGACCCCCAGCCGATTCTCGGCACCGTCCCCAACATGGGACTGCACTGGCTCGACACCGCCGAGCCGCACGGGCACTTCACCGAGACGGTCCTGCAGGGCTCGTGGGACGGCCGGCACGTCTTCATCGAGCCGATGATGACCCGGGACTGGCTGGCGTCCCGGCCCGACCTGCACGAGGAACTGCGGCAGCCGAGCGCGTATCAGCAGTCCGGCTACTACCCCACCACCTACTCGGTGACGTGGGACGACGCAGCCGGGCAGTACGTCGTCGAACTCGGTGGGCTCACGATGCGCGAGGCGTCGTGAGCCCACCGCAGGTTCCCTAGCGCACCGTCCGGGCCGGGCCGATGCTCATCCGGCCCGACGTGATGACGATGCCGTGGTGGGCCCCCGGCAGCAGCCACCGTCCCAGTGTCGGGCCCTGCGCCTCGACGCGGACCCGGGCGTAGCGGAACCGTCCCCTCAGCCGTGCCGTGGCGCGGGCCTGGCTGCCGTCCGGTTCGGGCTGTGCGAACGCCAGTCCCCCGACGATCGGCAGTTCCGGACCGCGCGGGGTCGCGTCGGTGTCCACCTTCCATGTGTCGCCCGTGGCGGAGAACCGGCCGATGACGTCGCCGGTGAACGAGGCGAGCACCTTGGGCAGATGCCAGTGCTCGCGCCCGCCGTGCACGGACGCCTCGGAGTCCACGGCGATGAACGGCACGGCCATCGCCGGGATCAGCCCCGGGCGCAGGACGGGACTTGCGAGCACCTCGCGGTAGGGACCGACGGGCGATTCGAGATAGTCCACCACCATCGCGAGGGTGAACGGCAGGGTCCGGCCGCCGGGGCCGAACTGGGCCGCCCCGGGCGCGCTGCGGTGCCACCACAGGGCCGCGCGCGCCTGCGCCGACCACGGCGGCGGCGCGGACGTCGGCCAGTCGGTACGTTCGTCGGTGCTCTCAGGCACGCTCCACAACACGGGCGGCCTCCTCTCGTCGGACGGGATGGATCGGCAGGCGCAGCGCCGCGGGAGCCGACTCCGGCACGCTGGGCCGCACCGGCCGCACCGGAGTGAGCGGCACGTAACCGGATCCGAGCGTCGGGCGTGGATCGGCGTCACCCTTGTTGGGCCACAACGCCATCGCCCGCTCGGCCTGCGCCGTGATGGTGAGCGACGGGTTCACGCCCAGGTTGGCGCTGACCACGGATCCGTCCACGACATGCAGGCCCTCGTGGCCGTAGGCGCGCAGGTAGGGATCGACGACACCGGACTCGGGCGAGTCCCCGATCACGCAGCCGCCGAGGAAGTGCGCGGTCATGGGAATGTTGACCAGGTCCGCAACCGATCCGCCCGCGTCGCCGTCGATCTTGCCGGCGACCCGCCGGATGGCCTCGTGACCCACCGGAATCCACTCCGGCGGTGGCGTGCCGGGCCCGCGACGGCTCGTGAGCCGGCGTCCGAACGGCCCGCGCGTGCTCGCCAGTTCGAGGGAGTTGTCGTCGGTCTGCATGACCAGCGCGATCACGGTCCGCTCGGACCAGCGCCGCACCGACAGGGTGCGCAGGAACGCGGCGGGGTTGCGGGCCGCCACCGCGAGGAACTTCACCAGCCGCGGTGTCCGGCCCCCACCGTCGACCAGGAGGGCCTGCAACAGCCCGATGGCGTTGCTGCCCTTGCCGTACCGCACCGGTTCGATGTGGGTGTGGTCGTCCGGGTGGAAGGAGGCGGTGATCGCGATGCCGCGGGAGTAGTCCACGGTGCGGTCCTGCGCCGTCGCGGCGAGCACCGCTTCGGAGTTGGTGCGCACCACCGTGCCCAGTCGCGGCGACAACCTCGGCAGGGCACCGGTCTCGCGCATCGCGAGCAGCAGCCGCGACGTGCCGTAGGTGCCGGCGGCAAACACCACCTGGTCGGCGGTGAACACTGTGTGGCGCTTGCGGATCCGGTTCGTGCTGCGGGCACGGACCTCGTATCCCCCCTCGGCGCGCGGACGGATCTCGGTGACGGTGGTGAGCGGATGGATCGTCGCCCCGGCCTGCTCGGCAAGGTACAGATAGTTCTTGACGAGGGTGTTCTTCGCGCCCACCCGGCAACCCGTCATGCAGCCGCCGCACTCGGTGCAGCCGGTGCGCTCGGGCCCGGCGCCCCCGAAGAACGGGTCCGGCACCGTCTTCCCCGGTTCGCCGAAGAACACGCCGACCGGCGTGGTGGTGAACGTCTCGCCGACCCCCATCTCCTCGGCCACCGAGCGCATCACCTCGTCGGCGGGGGTCGTCAGCGGATTCGGGCGCACGCCGAGCATCCGCGCCGCCTGCTCGTAGTACGGTCCGAGCTCGGCCTGCCAGTCGGTGATGTGCCCCCACTGCGGGTCCTGGAAGAACCGGGCCGGCGGCCGGTAGAGGGTGTTGGCATAGTTGAGCGATCCCCCGCCGACGCCGGCGCCCGCCATGACCAGGACGTCGGGCAGCAGGTGGATGCGCTGCACGCCGTAACAGCCCAGGGCCGGGGCCCACAGGTACTTGCGCAGTCGCCAGCTGGTCTTCGGCAGTTCGTCGTCGGCGAAGCGGCGGCCCGCCTCGAGAACGCCGACGCGGTAGCCCTTCTCGGTCGCGCGCAGCGCGGCGACGCTGCCGCCGAAGCCGGACCCGACGACCAGAACGTCGTAATGGGTCATGCCGCAATCCTTTCGGCAGCGGGACGGGTCACATAGTTCTCGGGATCGAAGCGCTTGGTCCGGGCGCGGTACCGCCAGGTGAACGTCGGCCACATCACCGAGTTGCGCCCCTTGCGGTCGAGGTACCAGCTGTGGCAGCCGCCCGCGTTCCACACCGTGCCGGCGAGGGCGGGGTCGAGTTCGGCGTTGTAGTCGCGCTGCGCGCCGGCGGTCACCTCGACGGTGGCCAGTGCCCGGGACCGCATGGTGCGCAGGGCGTCCGCGATGTAGGCGGCCTGCGATTCGAGCATGTACACGATCGAGCTGTGGCCGAGGTTGGTGTTCGGCCCGTACATCAGGAAAAGGTTGGGGAAGCCGTGGACCGAGACGCCCAGGTAGGCGCTGGGGCTGCCGTTCCAGACCTCGGCCAGGGTGCGGCCGTCGTGTCCCCGGATGTGCCGGGCCACAGGCGGTTCGGTGACGGTGAAGCCGGTGCCGAAGATGACGGCGTCGACCTCGTGCTCGTTGCCCGCCTCGTCGACGACACCCTTCTCGGTGACCGCGGTCAGCCCGGAGGAAACCACGGTGACGTCGGGCCGGGTGATCGCCGGGAACCAGTCGTTGGACAGCAGGATCCGCTTGCACATGATCCGGAACCCCGGGGTGAGCTTCGTCCGCAGCTCCGGATCCGGGACCTGCTTGTCGAGGACCGACAGCGCTCGGCGCTCGAACAACGGCACGAGCCACCGGCGCGCGAACGGCCGTGTCATCCCGACGACGTACGTTTCCTTCTGCCCGTAGACGGCCCCGCGAACGACCTTCTGCGCGAGCGGGAAACGCCGGTAGAGGGCGCGCACCGGACGCGCAATGGTGTGATCGTGCTTGGGCATGACCCACGAGGCGGTGCGCTGGAACAGCGTCAGGTGCCCGACGGTGTCGACGATGGCGGGGACGAACTGTATCGCGGAGGCGCCGGTGCCGATCACGGCGACGCGCTTGCCGCGCAGGTCGTAGCCGTGGTCCCACTCTGCCGAGTGGAACATCTTGCCGCGGAACATCTCCAGGCCCGGCACCTTCGGGAGGGTCGGGGTGGACAGCGCACCGGTCGCCGAGACCAGCACGTCGGCGGTGAGGTCGCCCCGCGACGTCGACACGATCCAGCGGGTGTTCTCGTCGTCCCACTGCGCGTCGCGCAGTTCGCACCCGAACATCGTCCGGTCGGTGACGCCCTGTTCCGTCGCGACCCGACGCAGGTAGGCGTAGATCTCCTCCTGGGTGCCGTGGGCCTTCGACCAGTCCGGTTCGGGCGCGAAGGAGAACGAGTACAGCGCGCTCGGCACGTCGCAGGCCGCGCCCGGGTAGGTGTTCACCCGCCAGGTGCCGCCGACGTCGTCGCCCCGCTCGATCACGAGGACGTCGGCGCGCGGGTGCTCACGCAGCATCGTGACCCTCCCGCCGCACGTCCACACGCTCGTCGTGGGGG
>NZ_WVTE01000136.1:0-5525 GCF_009939605.1 Rhodococcus sp. YH1
GGTTCTCGGCATCGAACGCGCCGGCCTCGACGACGACTTCTTCGAGCTCGGCGGCAACTCCCTGCTCGCGACGCAGCTGGCCTCCCGGCTCGGCGCCGCGCTCGACACCCGGGTGTCGGTGCGGACCGTGTTCGAGGCGTCGACCGTCGCGGCGCTGGCGGGGCGGATCCAGCCGTCCGTCGGCCGCGGCGCCCGGCCGCCGCTGGTGCCGGAGCCGCGGCCCGACCGGGTTCCGCTCTCGCTCGCGCAGCAGCGGATGTGGACCCTCAACCAGGTGGATCCGGGATCGGGGGCCTACAACATCCCCGTCGCGGTGCGGCTCAGCGGCTCCCTCGACGTCGACGCGCTGCGCGCCGCCGTCGCCGACGTGATCGCCCGGCACGAGGTGCTGCGCACGGTGTACCCGGACACGGAGGACGGCCCGGTCCAGGTGGTGCTCCCGACGGCGCAGGCGCTGCCGGACCTGTCCCCGGTGCCCGTGCCCGAGAGCGAGATCGTCGACCGGCTCACCGGCGTCCTCGGCGCCGGCTTCGACGTGACGGCACCGACCCCGCCGGTGCGAGCGCGATTGTTCCGCGTCGCCGACGACGAGCACGTGCTCGCCCTGGTGGCCCACCACATCAGCGCCGACGGCTACTCGATGCGGCCGCTCGTGCGCGACGTGATGGTCGCGTACGCCGCCCGCGCCGAGGCCCAGGTGCCCGGATGGGCGGAGCTGCCGGTCCAGTACGCCGACTACACGCTGTGGCAGCAGCGGGTGCTCGGCGACCCGGACGACCCGGACAGCGAGCTGTCCCGCCAGCTCGGGTACTGGACCGCCGAGCTGGCCGGCAGCCCCGAGCTGCTCGCGCTGCCGACCGATCGGCCGCGGCCGGCGCGGCAGTCGACCCAGGGCGACGCGGTGGCGTTCACCATCGGTGAGGCGCTCGCGCAGCGCATCGAGAAGACCGCCCGCGAACACAACGCGACGGTGTTCATGGTCGTGCACGCCGCCCTCGCGGTGCTCCTGTCGCGGCTCGCGTCCGCCGAGGACGTCGCGGTCGGTACCCCGACCGCCGGCCGCGCCGAGGAAGCTCTCGACGACCTGGTGGGCATGTTCGTCAACACGCTGGTGCTGCGCACCCGCGTGGCCGGCGGGGACACGTTCGCCGACCTGCTCGCCCAGGCGAAGGAGAAGGACCTGGCGGCGTTCGGCAACGCCGACGTGCCGTTCGAGCGGCTCGTCGACGCCGTCGGCCGTAAGCGGTCGAGCTCGTACACGCCGCTGTTCCAGGTGATGCTCACGTTCCAGAACATCGAGACCGGAACGCTGGAGCTGCCCGGACTGGCGGTCACCCCGCTCGAGGCGGGTGCCCATCAGGCGAAGTTCGACCTGCAGTGCACCTTCGTTGAGCAGTTCGCGCCCGGCGGTGGCCTCGGCGGCCTCGACGTGATCTTCACCTACGCGACCGCGCTGTTCGACCGGGAGACGGTCGAGCTGTTCGCCGAGCGGTTCACCCGCGTCCTGGACGCGGTGACGTCGGACCCCCAGGTGCGGCTGCGCGCGATCGACATCCTCACCGAGGCCGAACGGGCCCGCGTGGCCGCGCCGCGCAAGCCCCGGACCGTGGCGGACCTGCCGGACCTCGTCGCCGCCGCCGCCGAGACCGCCCCCGACACGGTGGCGCTCAGCCACGGCGGCCGGGACGTCACCTTCGGGGAGTTCGCGCAGAAACTGGCCGCGACGGCGACCGCGACGGGCGGGGCACTCACCGCGGAGGCGCTCGTGCCCGTGGTGTTGAACACCCTCATCCCCGGAGTCCTGCCCGCGCTGGGCGCCGACGGGTTCGCCGAACTGGTCCGATCCGTGCTCGCGGCGGCCGACGAGATCACCGGTAGGGGGCTCTGACCTGGGCGCTTCGTTTGCTGTCGGTCCGACCGGGATAATCGAACATCGACTGTCGTCCGACCCCGTGGGCACCGAGGTGGCCGCGGGGTCGACGGAGCGCGCACGACTGTGTGCGACACGCAGAGGTATCGGAGGATGAAGTAGATGGCTGAAGGCACGTCGGGCAAGCAGGCGCTGACGATCGCAGACCTGCCCCGGTTGCTGGCCGGAGTCGTGGACCGCGAGCCCGACCGCGTCGCCCTCGCCCACGGTGACACGCAGCTGACCTACAGCCGGCTCCAGCAGGAGATCGCCACCCTCGACGCCGCGATGGGGGGCGTGCTCGGTATCGAAGCGCTGGTCCCGGTCGTGCTGTCCAACCTCGCGCCCGCGCTTCTCGCCGACGGTGGGCTGCCCGCCGTGCTCGACCGGCTCCTCGCCGACGCCGCGTCCGTCCTCGGCGACGCGGCGGCCGCCCCCGCCGGCCCCGACCTCGGCACCCTCGCGGGCCGCTTCGACGCCCAGGTCGAGGCGACCCCGGACGCGGTCGCCCTCGAGTTCGACGGCGAGACCCTGACCTACGCGGAGTTCGACGCCCGCGTCAACCGGCTCGCGCGGCACCTGATCGGGCTCGGCGTGGGCCCGGACGCGCGCGTCGGCCTGTCGATGCGGCGGTCCTTCGACCTGCTCGTCGGCATGTACGCGATCGTCAAGGCCGGCGGGGCCTACGTGCCGCTGGACCCGGATCACCCCGCCGACCGCATCGCCTACGTCCTCGACACCGCGGAACCCGTCGCGGTGGTCACCACCGCCCGCGACCGGGTGGATCTGCCCGGATCGGTGCCCGTGGTGCTCGTCGACACCCTCGACCTCGCGGACGTGTCCGCGGACCCGGTGCGCGACGACGAGCGGCTCGGCCCCCTGACCGCCGACAGTCTCGCGTACGTCATCTTCACCTCCGGCTCCACCGGCCGCCCGAAGGGCGTCGCGGTCGAGCACCGGGCCATCGTCGCGAACATCGCCTGGCGACAGGCCGAGTACGGGCTGCGCGGCGACGACGTCGTGCTGCAGAAGACGCCGTTCACGTTCGACGTGTCGGTGTGGGAGTTCTTCTGGCCGCTGCAGGTAGGGGCGCGCCTGTCGATCGCGAGGCCCGACGGCCACCGCGACCCCGCCTACCTCGCGCAGACCATGATCGAGCGCCGGGTCACGGTCGCCCACTTCGTCCCGTCCATGCTCGCGGTCTACCTCGCCGAGCCCACCGCCGCGGCCGTCACCTCGCTGCGGTACGTCTTCGCCTCGGGCGAGGCGCTGCCCGCGCAGACCGTCGCCCGATTCCACCGGATCTCCACGGCCGGGCTGCACAACCTGTACGGCCCGACCGAGGCCGCGGTCGACGTCACCTACTACGCGACCCACGGCGACGACGCGGTCGTCCCCATCGGTGCGGCCGTCGCCGACACCGACCTCTACGTCCTCGACGAGGGCCTGCGACCCGTTCCGCAGGGTGTCGAGGGAGAGCTGTACCTCGCGGGCATCCAGCTCGCGCGCGGCTACCTGCGCCGACCCGACCTGACCGCGGACCGCTTCGTCGCCGACCCGTTCGGTGCGCCCGGCGACCGCATGTACCGCACCGGTGACCTGGTCAGGTGGAACGCCGAGGGCCTGATCGAGTACGTCGGCCGCACCGACTTCCAGGTCAAGCTGCGCGGCCTGCGCATCGAGCTCGGCGAGATCGAATCCGCCCTGCTCGACCATCCCGGGGTCCGGCAGGCGGTCGTCGTCGTGCACTCCGACGAGACGCTCGGCGACCACCTCGTCGGCTACCTCGTCACCGACGGCGAACCGATCGACCGCACCGAACTGGCCGCGGCCGTGCGCCGGCGGCTGCCGGACTACATGGTGCCGTCGCTGTTCGTCGAGATGACCGAGTTCCCTCTCAACGCGTCGGGCAAGCTCGAGCGCAGGGCCCTGCCCGAGCCCGACTTCAGTTCTCTGGCAACCGAATACCGCGCACCGAGCACTCCCACCGAGGAGACGGTCGTCGCGGCCTTCGAGAGCGTGCTCGGCGTCGAGCGTCTCGGCGTCGACGACGACTTCTTCGCCCTGGGCGGCAACTCGCTGAGTGCGACGCGCGTCGTGGCACGTATCAACGCCGACCACAAGGTCCGCATCGACGTGCGGGAGTTCTTCGACGCCCCGACCGCCGCGCAGCTCGCCACGCTCGTCGACACGGCGATGGCCGCCGGCGACTCCCACCGGCCTCCGCTGGTGCCGCAGGTGCGGCCGGAGCGGGTGCCGCTGTCGCTGGCGCAGCGGCGGATGTGGTTCCTCAACCGCCTCGATCCCGGCTCGGCGGTCAACAACATCACGGTCGCACTGCGGCTGTCCGGGACGCTCGACGTCGACGCGCTCCGGGCGGCCGTGTCGGACGTGGTCGCGCGGCACGAGGTGCTGCGCACCGTCTACCCGGAGACGGAGGGGGTCGGCTACCAGCAGGTGCTGCCGGCCTCCGGCGTGGAACTGGACCTCACGCCGGCGAGGGTGACCGAGTCCGAGATCGTGTCGACGGTGGCGGGCACCGTCGCGGCCGGGTTCGACGTCACGACCGAGGTGCCCGTTCGCGTCCGTCTGCTGCAGGTCTCGGACACCGAGCACGTGCTGGTGCTCGTGGTGCACCACATCGCAGCGGACGGCTTCTCGATGGGTCCGCTCACGCGGGACGTGATGGTCGCCTACGACGCCCGTACCCGGCACGAGGCACCCGCCTGGGAGCCGTTGGCCGTGCAGTACGCCGACTACGCCATCTGGCAGCGGCAGGCCCTCGGTTCGGAGGACGATCCGCAGTCGGTCGTCACGCAGCAGATCGAGTACTGGGCGCGCCGTCTCGACGGTGTGCCCGAGCGGCTGGACCTGCCGACCGACCGGCCCCGGCCCGTCGTCGCCACCAACCGTGCCTCGGTGCACGCCTTCACCGTCGACGAATCGGTGCACCGGGGTCTCGTCCGGCTGGCGCAGGACACCCGGACGACGCCGTTCATGGTGGTGCACGCCGCCCTGGCGGCCGTCCTCAGCCGCCTGTCGGGCTCGGCGGACGTCACCATCGGCACGCCGATCGCCGGTCGCGGTGAGCAGGAACTCGACGACCTGATCGGCATGTTCGTCAACACCCTGGTGCTGCGCACCGAGGTCGCGCCGGGCGAGCCGTTCACCCGGCTCCTGGCGCGCGTGCGCGAGTCCGACCTCGCGGCGTTCGGGCACGCGGACGTCCCGTTCGAGCGGCTCGTGGAGGTGCTCGATCCGGTCCGGTCGCAGTCCCATCACCCGCTGTTCCAGGTGATGCTCGCGTTCCAGAATCTCGAACAGACCACCCTCGAGCTCGGCGACCTCGCGATCAGCCCGGTCACCGCGAATCTCGAACAGTCCCAGTACGATCTGTCGTTCATCTTCGTCGAAACGGTCGACGAGGACGGCGAGCCGGATGGCCTCGCCTGCGACCTGCGGTACGCCACCGATCTGTTCGACGAGGCGACGATCACCTCGTTCGTGCGGCGGTTGCTGCGGGTGCTCGGGACCGTCGCGGCCGAGCCGGCGCGGGCGGTGGGCGACGTCGAGTTCCTGTCGGAGCCCGAGCGGCGGGCGCTGACGTCGGTGCACG
>NZ_WVTE01000137.1:0-5501 GCF_009939605.1 Rhodococcus sp. YH1
TCCGCCTCGACGGCGCGATCCGCATGGCGCCGCGGTGAAACCCGTCGGCGTGCAGGTGGGATCGCACCATGAGCACACACGCCTTGTATACGCCGAGGACCTGGGCATCGGCCAGCGTTTCGACTTGGGCTCACACACGGTGACCGAGGCCGAACTCGTCGACTTCGCCACCCACTGGGATCCCCAGTGGTTTCACATCGACCGGGCGGCGGCGCAGGACGGCCAGTTCGGTGGCCTGATCGCCAGTGGAATCCACACGTTGGCGATCCTGCAACGGCTGACATTCGACGCAGTGGGGCACAGCTGGGCGGCCATTGCCGGGCGCGGCATCCGAGATCTGCGGTTCCGCCGTCCCGTGCGTCCAGGAGACGTGCTGACCGGCACCGTCGTCATCGACGACATCCAGTTCGACGACCGGGCACGCGCCCTCGTCACCACCGAGAGCACCGTGGTCGACAGCGAAGGCCGCGTCGTGCTGACCGTCCTGCTCGACGCCTACCTGCACTCGCGCACACGTCAACCATCGACCACCTGAGACGACGATTCGGAGACATCAATGCCAGAGGCATACATCATCGACGCGGCACGCACCCCGGTAGGCCGCCGCCGCGGCGCACTGGCCGCCGCACACCCGGTCGACCTCGCGGCCCATGTGATCGGCGCACTCGTCGAACGCAACGGTGTCGACCCCGCGTCGGTCGACGACGTGATCCTCGGCTGCCTGGACAACATCGGTCCGCAGGCGGGCGATATCGCCCGCACCGCGGCCCTCGCTGCGGGCCTGCCCGAGACAGTGCCCGGCGTGACCATCGACCGCCAGTGCGGATCCTCGCAACAGGCTGTACATTTCGCCGCGCAGGCCGTGATGAGCGGCACCGCCGACCTCATCGTCGCGGGCGGGGTGCAGAACATGAGCCAGATCCCACTGATGTCGTCGGTCACCGCGGGCGAGGCGTTCGGCGTGCGCGACCCCTACTCGGGCTCGACGAGGTGGCGGGCCCGCTACGGGGACGAGACGATCTCGCAGTTCCGCGGCGCCGAGATGATCGCCGAAAAGTGGGGAATCGACCGGGAGGCGATGGAGCAGTACGCCCTGGAAAGCCACCGCCGGGCGCTGCAGGCGATCGCCGGCGGACGCTTCGCCGCCGAGATCCTCCCCTACCAGCAGATGACGACCGACGAAGGACCGCGCGCCGACACCACACCGGAGAAGATGGCCGCCCTGCCGAGCCTCACGCCGGGGGGGCGCTTGAGCGCCGCGGTCGCCAGCCAGATCTCCGACGGCGCCTCGGGCATGCTCATCGCCTCCGCCGAGGCGGTACGCCGCCACGACCTGGCTCCGCGGGCCCGGATCCATCACCTGACCGTGCTCGGCGCCGATCCGGTCATGATGCTCGCCGCACCGATCCCCGCCACCGAACGGGCACTCGAGCGGACCGGCATGCGCATCGACGACTTCGACGTGTTCGAGGTCAACGAGGCGTTCGCCCCGGTCGTGATGGCGTGGTTGCAGGAGACCGGCGCCGACCCGGAGCGGGTGAACCCCAACGGCGGCGCCATCGCTCTCGGCCACCCGATCGGCGCCACCGGCACCCGGCTGATGACCACCATGCTGCACGAACTCGAACGCTCCGGCGGACGCTACGGGTTGCAGACCATGTGCGAGGGCGGCGGACAAGCCAACGTCACCATCATCGAGCGGCTCGGCTGATCCGATGACCCCGACCGCTATCCGGACCGTCCGCACCGGCCGCCTGCTTCACATCACGATCGACCGGCCCGGCCGCATGAACGCCCTCGGCGTCGACGACCTGGTCGCACTCGACACCGCGATCAGCGGGGCGGAAGCGACCGGTGCCCGCGCGATCGTGCTCACCGGCGCGGGAAGAGCCTTCTGCACGGGAGCGGATCTGACCGCGGTGACGGGCGAGGAACCCGAGGTGGTGATGGACGCCGCGAACCGGGTGATCCGCGGCATCGTCTCCGCGCCGGTCCCCGTCATCGCCGCCGTCAACGGCCCCGCGGTCGGGTACGGAGTGGCGCTCGCCTGCGCCGCAGACCTCACCTACGCCGCCGAAAGCGCGTATTTCCTGTTGTCGTTCACCAGCATCGGGCTGATGCCCGACGGCGGCGCGACCGCGCTCGTCGCCGCGGCGATCGGCCGGGCGCGGGCTACAGAATTAGCGCTGCTCGGGCAGCGGCTTTCCGCCACCGACGCCGCCCAGACCGGCTTGGTGGCCCGGATCCTGCCGGATGACCAGCTCGCGGCCCATGTCGAGGCCGTCGCCGGCACGCTGGGAGCCGGGCCGCGGCGCGCCCTCGAACTGACCAGACGGGCGCTCGCCGCGTCCACCCTGGGCCACCTCGACCACGCCCTCGAGCGTGAACGAGCCGGACAGATCGAACTCATCGGCACACCGGATTTCGCCGAGGGCGCCGACGCCGTCCTCACCAAACGTCCCCCCACATTTGCTTAGCAGACCACCCGCCGATCATAGGAGAATCATGGCAACCCTTGGTGGACAACTGACATTGAACGCACGCCGCCACCCGGACCGGCCCGCGCTGATCTTCGAGGGCGTCGAGCGCAGCTACGGGCAGCTCGACCGGGAAATCAACCAGTACGCCAACGCGCTGCTGTCCCTCGGCGTGCAGAAGGGCGACCGCGTGGCGGTGCTGTCGCCGAACTCCGACCGCTTCCTCCTCGCGCTGTACGGCGCGTTCAAGGTCGGCGCGATCGTCTCCCCGTTCAACCCGCGGTCCACGGCCCGGGAGCTGGCGTATCTGCTCGAGGACTCCGGCGCGTCGGTGCTGCTGTTCGGTGGGGACACCGTCGCGGCGGTGCGGGACCTGGCCAAGCTGGAGCAGGCGCCCGCTGCCCCGGCGCTTTCGCTGGACGGCGCGGACGGCTTCGACGATTTCGTCCAGCTGGCGTCCTCCATGCCGGACAGCGACCCACAGGTCGAGGTGCGCGAGGACGACGACTGCATGATCATCTACACCTCCGGCACCACCGGGAAACCGAAGGGTGCGCTGTTCGATCACCACCGGCTGCTGTGGGTCGGCCACGCGGTGTCCTCGCTCGGCGTCAACTCCTTCGACCGGAACCTGCACGTGGCACCGATGTACCACTGCGCCGAACTGGTGCTGTTCGTGCTCAGCGGCTTCTCGATGGGCACCACCCACGTCGTGTTGCCGGCATTCGAGCCCGCCGCCGTCCTCGACGCCCTCGAGCGATACCGGATCACCGTCTTCCTCGGTGTTCCCACCATGTATCAGATGATGTTGACGGTCCCCGACCTCGAGCGGCGCGACCTCTCGCACTGGCGGCTCGGCTTCTTCGGGGCGGCACCGATGCCGCCGACTGCGGTCGCGAAACTCGTGACGACCTTCCCGGACGTCGGCTTCTTCCAGCTGTGCGGGCCGACCGAGGGTGGCCCCACCGGCATCTACTCCACGCCTGACGAGGTCGCCGTCCGTCCCGATGCGACGGGACGCTGGCCGATCACGAATGCCGAGTTCCGGCTGGTCGATCCGGATGGCAACGATGTCCCGACGGGGATGACCGGCGAGATCATCCTGCGCGGCGAGACCATCATGAAGGGCTACTGGAACAAGCCCGAGGCCACCGCCGAGACCATCCGAGACGGGTGGCTGCACACCGGGGACCTCGCCGTCCGCGACGCCGACGGTTTCATCACGATCGTCGACCGGCTCAAGGACATGATCATCACCGGCGGCCGCAACGTCTACTCGATCGAGGTCGAGAACGCCCTCGCGGGGCACCCCGACGTCCAGGACGTTGCCGTCGTCGGCCTGGACCACGCCACATTCGGGGAGACCATCGTCGCGATCGTGACCCCGGTTCCCGGTCGCGAGGTGACCCTCGAGGAGCTGCGGACGTACGCCGCCGAATACGTCGCGGACTACAAACTGCCGCGCGATCTGATCGTCCGTGACATCCCGCGCAACCCTTCCGGCAAGATCCTCAAACACGTTCTCCGCAGTGAGATTCGGGACGACTCCGCGCAACGCACGTAGACCGACGGACGACTCCGGCACATTCGAGTTCCCGGGAACCACGACGCCGTCCATATCCGATACGGCCTGACCGAAGCCGCGCTCCCGCGCGCTCATCTCCCACGGCTGTTCCAACCCCGGCGAGGTCTCGCGCGACCTCACGGCCCTACTCTCGGCCGTGCCCCCGCCGGATCCGACAAACACCACGACCACGCACGCCCGGCAGCGGCTATGAGTTCCCGGACGCGGAAGACCACACCCATCGACGGTGCCGCACTTGATTGGTCTCTTTCGGCCCCCCTCGAGCAGATGCGCTCGGGCCGAACAGTCAAGGTGCTGAACAAGATACGCAGACACGCGCCGGAACTCGTCACCGTCAGCTACTGAGAGATTCAGCGGGAGCGCCGCCGCGCAGCGGGATCGGTCTCGGCCTGCCAGCGCCCCAGCGCCTCGGCGGAGACCTTCGCGTATTTGACCAGGCTGCGCACCGAGGTGTGTCCGCTCAACGCCATCAGCATCGGCGTGGAAGCGCCCTTCTCTGCGGCGTGGGTCAGTCGCGAGTGCCGCAGCTGGTGCAGCGTGAACGGTCCGCGTCGCATCCCTTCGGTGTGCTCCTCGAGGAGCGTCGCGGCGCGGCGGTAGGAAAGTCGGGCGCGGCCGGTCGAGTTGTCGGTGTCGGTCTTGGCGACCGACGGCTTGGCTTTGCGGTCGGTCAGGAACAGCGGCCCGGACTTCCGTCCGGCGATCAGCCGGGGCAGCGGCCGTGCGGTGCCGGTCTGCCAATAGATCACCTCGCGGGCGCCGCCCTTGCGGGTGACCGTGGCGCATCGGTTCACGGTGTCCAGGTCCTCGATGTCGAGATTCAGGATCTCCTCCGCCCGCGCGGCGGACTCATACAGCATCGACCAGAACACCCGCTCGCGCAGGGCCGCGTCCATGCCCAGCAGCTCCGCAACCTCGGCGGCGGTCATCGCCTTGCTGTTGTCCGGCGCACTCGGCCGCGCCCGCAGGCGCGACACCGGATCGCCGGTCAGCCACTGTTGATCGCGTCAGTAGGCGCACGCCGCCGACACCGCGGTCAGCCGGAGGTTGTAGGTCTTGGGGGCCTTGTCGCCCCACACGTAGTCGAACCACCCCGACACCCGATCCGGGTTCAACAACCCGACATCGCCGTCCGCGCCGAAGTCGCGCACCATCCGATCCAACGCCGAGGCGTAGGCGCGGCGGGTGTTCACCGCCGCGATCGTGCCCAGAAAGGTCCGCGTCGCGTCCGCCAGCCGGATCCCGGCGGCCCGCGCCGGTAGCGAGCTCACCGATCCCACCCCGACCGCCCTTCAGCACTACGGCAGATAGTTTCCGGAGTCGCCCATCTCCGGAACGACCATCGCGGCAGGACGACTCACGAGTTACGGCAGATAGTACGCTACTATCTGCCGTAAATCCTTAGCGCCGGATTTCGAGAATCTGCTCCCCGACCCCCG
>NZ_WVTE01000138.1:0-5391 GCF_009939605.1 Rhodococcus sp. YH1
TAACCTATCATTCGGGGCGGTCGAGGTGGCGCACCGCGGGGGTGAGGCCCCATTCGTTGCGACCCAGCCGGCTCGCCGGCGCCAGGGCCGCGAAGTCCGGCATCCCGTCCTCGGCCAGCACGTCGGTCCGGACCGACACGGCCACCACGTCGCCCATCACCACGAAGCAGTCCCCGACTTCGATCACCCGGTGCAGGGTGCACTCGATCGCCGCCGGCGCGTCCGCGACCCGGGGCGGATGGACCCGTTCGCTGCGCTCGGGCCGCAAGCCCACCGCCGCGAACTCGTCCACGTCGTGCGCGAAGCCCGCCGACGTCGCGTTGACCCGTTCCATCAGCGGCACGGTTGCGACGTTGATCACGAACTCGCCGGTCTCCTCGATGTTGCGGAGGCTGTCCTTGCGCCCGACCGAGGTGAACTGCACCACCGGCGGCGTGACCGCGGCGACGGTGAAGAAGCTGTACGGCGCGACGTTGGGCACTCCGTCCGCCGACACGGTGGACACCCATGCGATCGGCCGCGGCACGATCGTGGCGGTCATCAGTCGGTAGAAGCGGCCGGTGCCCAGCTCGGTGGGATCGAAGACGGTGCGCATCGCCCCATTCTTGCTGTGACCCTCGTCCCGCACCGCCCGGGGCATCGGGGGCGTACCGCCCGGGGCATCGGGGGCGTACCGCCCGGCCGCACTACTCTGGGTGCCGTGAACCCGTCCACCGCCCAGGCGACCGCCGTCGTCGACGAACTCGCCCGAGGCGGCGTCCGCGACGTCGTGCTGTGCCCCGGCTCGCGCAACGCGCCGCTGGCCTTCGCGCTGCAGGCCGCCGACAATGCGGGCCGGCTGCGGCTGCACATGCGCATCGACGAACGCACCGCCGGCTTCCTCGCGATCGGGCTGTCCGTCGCCTCCGGCCGGCCGGTGCCCGTCGTGATGACCTCCGGCACCGCCGTCGCCAACCTCGCGCCGGCCGTGCTCGAGGCCAACTACGCTCGGGTGCCGCTCGTGGTGCTCAGCGCCAACCGCCCCTACGAGCTCCTCGGCACCGGCGCCAACCAGACCGTCGAACAGCTCGGGATGTTCGGCACCCAGGTCCGCGCCACCATCAGCCTCGGCCTGGCCGAAGGGATCGAGCAGAACAGCGAGTGGCGCTCCGCGGTCAGCCGCGTCCTCGCCGCCGCCCGCGGCACCCGCTCCGGCAACGCCGGGCCCGTCCACTTCGACATCCCGCTGCGCGAGCCGCTCGTCCCGGACGTCCACCCCCAGGGCCCGGTCCCCGAGGGCCGCCCCGACGGCAGCGCCTGGACCACCACCGTGCACGCCACCCTCGACGTGCCGATGGAGCTCGACATCACCGCCGACACCGTGGTGATCTCCGGCCACGGCTCCGCCTACCGGCCCGAGCTGTCGGAACTGCCCACCGTGGCCGAACCCACCGCGCCGCTCCACGGTGTCCCCCTGCACCCGATGGCGCTGCCGCAGCTGAAGCCGCGGCAGGCGATCATCACCGGCCGGCCCACCCTGCACCGGCCGGTGTCCAAGCTGCTCGCCGACCCGGCGGTGGCCGTGTACGCGCTCACCACCGGACCCCGCTGGCCCGACGTGTCCGGCAACGTCCTCGCCACCGGCACGCGCGCCGTCGTCACCGGCAGTCCCGACCCGGCCTGGCTGGACCGCTGCCGGAACCTGTCCGCCCACACCGACAAGGCGGTGCGCGCCCAGCTCGACGCCCACCCGAAGCCGACCGGACTGCACGTCGCGGCGGCGGTCACCGACGCGCTGCGCGACGGGGATCAGCTGCTGCTCGGCGCCTCCAACCCGGTGCGCGACGCGGCGCTGGTGAGCTACCCCCGCGACGGGGTGAAGGTGCTCTCCAACCGCGGCGTCGCCGGCATCGACGGCACCGTGTCGACCGCCGTCGGCGCCGCCCTGGCCTACCAGCAGGGCCGCACCGTCGCCCTGATGGGCGACCTGACGTTTCTGCACGACGCGTCCGGCCTGCTGATCGGCACCGCCGAACCGCGCCCGCAGAACCTGACCGTCGTCGTCGCCAACGACGACGGCGGCGGCATCTTCGAGCTGCTCGAGCAGGGCGACCCGCAGTACGCCGGCGTGTTCGAGCGCGTGTTCGGCACTCCGCACGGCATGGATCTCGCCGCGCTGTGCGCCGCCTACCGGGTGCCGCACGAGCGGGTGGCCCTGTCCGCGCTGACGGCCGCGCTGGCCGACCGGACCGCGCCCACCGGCGGCATCCGGGTGCTCGAGGTGATCACCGACCGCTCCGGCCTGCGGGAACTGCACGCGGCCGTGCGTGCCCAGCTGTGACGGACGCATGAGCGGGATCGACAAGGCACGTCGTGCGGTACTCGCCGTCGCCGTCGGCATCTCGGTGCTCACCGCGATCCTGGTGCTCGGCGCGTGGCGCAACGATCACCTCATCGGCTCCGACATGGGCACCGCCACTGCCGAGGTGCTCTCCGCGGGCTCGCTGCGCTCGGCGATCAGCTTCGTCACCCCCGACGGCGTCACCCACAACCCCGAACTCGGCGTGCTGTACCCCACGGGTCTGACCGCGGGCCAGCGGATCGCCGTCGAATACTCCCGCGCCGACCCGGACCTCGTGCGGGTCACCGGCCGTGACGTGCGCGTCGCACTCGTACCCGCGGCCTCGGTGATCGTGGTGACCTGGCTGATCGCGACCCCCGTGCTGACCTACCTCCGCCGGCGCAGCGCCGCCGCGGCCTAGAAGATTCGCCGGAACTTCGCCCGGCGGACACCTCGGCCACTTCCCACCGACCGGCCGCGCCGCGATGCTGGACCGGTGCGAGTAGCCATCGTCGCGGAATCCTTCCTCCCGAACGTCAACGGCGTCACCAACTCGGTGTTGCGCGTGCTCGAGCACCTCGACCGCCACGGCCACGAGGCCCTGGTCGTCGCTCCCGACACCGTCGCCGGACAGCCCCCGGCCCCCACCCAGCACGACGGGATCCCGGTGCACCGCGTGCCGGCGGTGCACGTCCCGAGGGTCAGCTCCCTGCCCGTGGGCCTGCCGCAGCCGGCGCTCACCGGCATCCTGCGCGGCTTCGCCCCCAACGTCGTGCACCTGGCGTCGCCGTTCCTGCTCGGCGCCGGCGGCCTCGGCGCCGCTCGCCGGCTCGACCTGCCCACCGTCGCGGTCTACCAGACCGACGTCGCCGGATTCGCGTCCAGCTACGGGCTCGGGCTCGCGGCCCGCGCCGCCTGGCAGTGGACGCGCCGAATCCACCGCGCGTGCGACCGCACCCTCGCACCCTCGACGGCGGCCGCCGCGGACCTCGCCGCACACGGCGTCCCGCGGGTACACCGCTGGGCGCGGGGCGTCGACACCGCGCGTTTCACCCCGGCCCGGCGCAGCGCCGCCCTGCGCCGGACATGGTCGCCCGACGGCCGGCTCGTGGTGGGCTTCGTGGGGCGGCTCGCCCCGGAGAAGCACGTCGAACGACTCGCGGGCCTGGCAGCCGACCCCCGCTACCGGCTCGTCGTCGTCGGCGACGGCCCCGAGCGCGCCCGTCTCGAACCGCTCCTGCCCGGGGCGGTGTTCACCGGTCACCTCGGCGGCGACGCGCTGGCCGACGCCTACGCGAGCCTCGACGTGTTCGTCCACCCGGGCGAGCACGAGACGTTCTGCCAGGCCGTGCAGGAGGCGCTCGCCAGCGGCGTCCCGGTGATCGCACCCGACGCGGGCGGCCCGCGCGATCTCGTCGCCCACTGCCGCAACGGGTACCGGCTGCCGGTCGACGGGTTCGCCGAGCTGCTGCCGGGCGCGGTGGGCGCGCTCGCCGATCCGATGCTGCGGGACCGGTTCGGCGCGGCCGCGCGACGCAGCGTCCTCGGCCGCACCTGGCCCGCGGTGTGCCACGAACTGCTCGGGCACTACGAACAGGTCTGCTCGGTCCGGCCGGGCACGCTGCGGCGCAGCGCGTAGCGGTAACGTTTCGACCGTGGCAACTACTCACGGGTCGCGGGCCTCGCTCGCGAAGGATCCGCGCGAGGTCGCGTCGATGTTCGACGGCGTCGCCCAGCGATACGACATCACCAACACCGTGCTGTCCTTCGGGCAGGACCGCAGCTGGCGGCGCGCCACCCGGGCGGCACTGGACCTGCAGCCGGGGGAGCGGGTCCTCGACCTCGCCGCCGGCACCGGGGTGTCGACGGTGGAGCTCGGCCGGTCCGGCGCCTGGGTGGTGGCCACCGACTTCTCCAAGGGCATGCTGCAGGCGGGCGCGTTCCGGCAGGTGCCGATGGTCGCGGGCGACGCGATGCGCCTGCCCTTCGCCGACGCGGTGTTCGACGCCGCCACGATCTCGTTCGGCCTGCGCAACGTCTCCGACTTCGACGCCGGCCTGCGGGAGATCGCGCGGGTGACCAAGCCCGGAGGCCGCCTCGTGGTGTGCGAGTTCGCCACGCCCGTCTCGGCCCCGCTGCGCGTGCTCTATCTCGAGTACCTGATGCGGGCACTGCCGCGGGTCGCGCGGACCGTCAGCAGCAACCCCGACGCCTACGTCTACCTCGCCGAGTCGATCCGCGCGTGGCCCACGCAGGCCGAGCTCGCCGAGCGGATCCAGACCGCCGGCTGGCGGTCGGTGCAATGGCGCAACCTCACCGGCGGGATCGTGGCCCTGCACCGGGCGGTGCGCTGACCGCACCGTTCGGCCGGCGGGGTCAGGCGAAGAGCGGCCGGCGGTCCCACCGCAGCGACGCGCCGCCCCCGGCCCGCCACGCGCGCGCGACGAGATCCTCGTCGCGCTCGGTGACCAGGTTGCCCATGACCCGGACGGCCACCGTCATCAGCGCCGTCGAGCCCATCCCGACGGGCCCGGTGGCCGGCAGGAACCGCGGCAGCGTCAGCAGGCCGGCCAGCCGCCGGGCCGCGGAGAACGCCCGGCCGTAGCGTTCGCGCAGCAGAGCCGGCCACAGCTGCGTGAGGTCGTCCGCGCCGAGGACGCCGGCGACGAGCCGCCCACCCTCGAGGCCGTAATCGATGCCCTCGCCGTTGAGCGGGTTCACGCACGCCGCGGCATCACCGATCAGGGCCCAGTTCCGGCCCGCCACCCCGGACACCGCACCGCCCATCGGCAGCAGCGCCGACGCCACGCGGGTGGTCTCGCCGAGGCCCCACTCGCCGCGGCGCCGCGACGCGTACAGCTCGATCAGCGGCCGCAGCGATCCGGCGGCCGGTCGCTTCGCGGTCGCGAGGGTGCCCACGCCGATGTTGACCTCGCCGGTCCCCAGGGGGAACACCCAGCCGTAGCCCGGGTGCAGCGCGCCTGCGTCGTCGCGTAACTCCAGGTGCGACGTGATCCACGGGTCGTCGCTGCGGGGGGAGGTGGCGTAGGCGCGGGCCGCGACCCCGTACG
>NZ_WVTE01000014.1:0-19726 GCF_009939605.1 Rhodococcus sp. YH1
TGGCCGAGGACGGGATGCCGGACTTCGCGGCCCTGGCGCCGGCGAGCCGGCTGGGTCGCAACGAATGGGGCCTCACCCCCGCGGTGCGCCACCTCGACCGCCCCGAATGATAGGTTAGCCTCCGCTAATTCCAACGGAGGTTCGTATGGCCGTGCGCACCAAGACCACCCGCATCGCCCCGGCGAGCCGCGAGATCGTCACCGGCCGGGTGCTCGCCACCGAACGAATCGGGCCGAGCTTCGTGCGGGTGACCGTGGGCGGCGCGAACGTCGGGCGGATCGCACCCATGGGGTTCGACCAGTGGTTCCGGCTGTTCTTCCCAGCCCCCGGCCAACGGTCGCTGACACTGCCGGCCACGGCGGGCCCGCAGTGGTGGCCCGAGATGCGGGCCATGCCCGAGGCCGTCCAGCCGATCCTGCGCAACTACACGATCCGTCGCTACCGGGAGGCGGGCGCGGGCCGGTACGGCGACACGGCCGAACTGGACATCGACTTCGCCACCCACGGCGACACGGGACCGGCATCGCAGTGGGCGCGCACCGCGCAGCCGGGCGCCGAACTGGCGCTGCTGGACGAGGGCATCATGTACCACCGCCCCACCGAGGCGCGCTGGCAGATCCTCGTCGCCGACGAGAGCGCGCTGCCCGCGATCGCGGGGATCCTCGCGTCGTCCGCCGGGCGGCACCACGCGGTGCCCACCGAGGTGTTCGTGGAGGTGGACGATGCCGGCGACGTCGCCGCCCAGGAGATCGTCCCCGGCCCGGGCGTCCGGCTGCACACGGTGGTGCGGCCCGGGCGGCACGCGCCGCCCGGGCCGCACGTGCTCGAGGCCGTGCGGGCCGGCGCGCTGCCCGACGGGCCGGGATACGCGTTCCTGGCGGGCGAATCGGGACTTGTGACGTCGCTGCGCCGGCACCTGGTGCGGGAGCGGGGCCTCGCCAAGTCCGCCGTGACCTTCACCGGCTACTGGAAGTTCGGCGCCGCCAGCTATTGAGGGTGGTGTCTTTCCGGACCGCGACCGGGCCGGAAAGACACCGGGTGTCTCAGCCGGCGTGCTTCTGCACCAGCGCGCCCACGCGCGGCAGGGCCTCGACGACGTGCTTCTGCGCCGACGGGCGCAGCTTCTCGTAGACCTTCTTGATCGCCGTGCGCGACGAGGCCTCGATGCGCGCGTCCGTCACACCGAGCAGCGCGTCCGCCACCGTCTCACCGCGGGCGGTGAGGTAGTCGGCGAACGCACCGTTTCCCGCGTAGTCCTGCCAGAACGGCTGGATCTTGGCGACGAACTCCGGCAGCAGCCCCTCGACGGCGCTGGGCACGATCGACGGGCCGAGCTTCGTCACCGCCGCGTAGCCGGCCTTGAGCGCGAGACCCGACGCGCCCTTCTTGTCCGACACCTCGGCGTCGATCAGCGCCTCGACATCGGCGACAACCGCCGGGACCTTGTCGGCGCCGAGCAGGGCATCATCCAGAGCTGCAACCACTTCCACTGCCTCCGTAATGTGACTCGTGAGTACGAACGCCCGGAACGATATACGACGACCCGAGCCGCACCTAGTCGAGCGCGGCGCGGCAGCGCCGGACCCGGTCGAACCACCAGCGCACCCGTTCCGGGTCGGCCCGCACGGCCTCGAGGAGCGCCGGATCCGGCGTCACCTCCCCCACCGGGAGCGCCCCGCCGGCCATCGTCCGCGGCGCCGCCACGTCGACGGTGAAGAACCCGCCCGTGCCCAGTCCGCACGCGTACGGCAGCTCGGGCAGCGCGGCCGCCGCGGCCAGTCCGGCACCCATGCCCACGGCCGAGTCGAGCGCGCTCGACACCACCACCGGCACGCCGTGGCCGGCCAACTCGTCGGCCAGCGCCAGCAGCCGTCGCACCCCGCCGAGCGGGGCCACCTTGACCACCGCCACGTCGGCGCCGCCGGCCCGCACCACCCGCAAGGGATCCTCGGCGCGCCGGATGCTCTCGTCCGCCGCCACCGGCACGTCGGGCATCCGGCGGCGCACCTCGACCAGTTCCGGCACCGTCGCGCAGGGCTGCTCGGCGTACTCGAGCGGGCCGTCGGCGACGAGCGCCGTCAGCGCAGCGACGGCCTCGTCCGCGCTCCACCCGCCGTTCGCGTCGATCCGCACGTGCGGGACGAGTTCGCGCACCGCCCGCACCCGCGCGACGTCCTGCGCCAGGTCCTGCCCGGGTTCGGCGACCTTGACCTTGGCGGTGCGGGCCCCCGGGAACCGGGCGAGGACGGCCGGCACGTCGCCGGGGCCGACGGCCGGGACGGTGGCGTTGACAGGCACGGTGTCCCGGCGCGGCGCCGGGTGCCCGAGCCACGCGGATTCGAGGGCCGAACGCAGCCAGTGCGCCGCCTCGTCGTCGGTGTACTCGGGGAACGGCCCGAATTCTCCC
Organism: Rhodococcus sp. YH1; assembly: GCF_009939605.1. NCBI lineage: Bacteria > Bacillati > Actinomycetota > Actinomycetes > Mycobacteriales > Nocardiaceae > Rhodococcus > Rhodococcus sp. YH1. The sequence continues at coordinate 2,408 of NZ_WVTE01000014.1, forward strand.
CACCCGGCGGGACCGCGCACGAGCACGAGTTCACGTTCGGTGATGCCGCGGAACCGCACCCGCATGGGCAGCGACACCACGACGGCCGCGGCGAGGATCTCGTCGACGGCGGGCAGGGCCGCGGCGGTCACGGCTGGCCGGGCAGCAGCTGGATCATCAGGGCCTCGCAGTCGGCGAGCAGCGTGCCGTCGAGGTCGTGCAGCTCGGCCGAGCAGAAGAGCTTGCGCCCCTCGACCCGGTCGACCCGCCCCTCCACGACGAGCTCGGTCTCGAGCGGGGTGATCTTGCGGTAGTTCACATGCAGGTAGCCGGTGCGGGCGATGGGATGGCCGGCCGCGTGGACCACCATGCCGAACAGGTCGTCGAACAGCAGTGGCAGGGTGCCACCGTGCGCCGCGCTGTTGCCGCCGCGGTGGTAGAGCCGGAACGTGCCGCGCGAGCGGACCGACTCCGCGTCGAACTTCTCGATCATCCACGGCGGCATCAGCAGGCTGCCGCGACCGGGCAGGTCGATGTTGAAGCCGGCCGGCGACCTGCCCTCGGGCACGACGTGCGGCTCGAGCAGGTCCCCGAGGGCCTCGGCCTGCTCGATGGCCCGGTCGACGACGTCGTCGGGGATGTGGGTGGAGACGGCGAGATCCTGCAGCCGCCGCAGCGCCTCGACGAAGCGACCGTAGTTCGGTCCCGCCTTCACCGGCGTGTACACCGGAAACCCGCCGTGGTGCTCGTAGTCCGCGTCGACCGTACGGTCTGTCTGCTCGCTCATAGCTGCACGGTATCGCCCGGCGACCGTCGCGTCGGCGCAGAGGGCCGCGACCGGAGTTCTATGGTCGACGGGTGACTTTCAATCCTGAGCTGTGGCGGCCCGTACCCGGGTTCGAGAACCTCACCGACATCACCTACCACCGGCACGTCACGCAGGGCACCGTCCGCGTGGCGTTCGACCGGCCGGAGGTGCGCAACGCGTTCCGGCCGCACACCGTCGACGAGTTGTACCGCGCGCTGGACCACGCCCGCATGACGTCCGACGTCGGCGCGGTGCTCCTCACCGGCAACGGCCCAAGTCCGAAGGACGGCGGCTGGGCCTTCTGCTCGGGCGGCGACCAGCGGATCCGTGGGCGCAGCGGCTACCAGTACGCGAGCGGCGAAACCGCCGACACGGTGGACAGGGCCCGCGCGGGCCGGCTGCACATCCTCGAGGTGCAGCGGCTGATCCGGTTCATGCCGAAGGTCGTGATCGCCCTCGTCAACGGCTGGGCCGCCGGCGGCGGGCACAGCCTGCACGTCACGTGCGATCTGACCCTCGCCTCCCGCGAGCACGCCCGGTTCAAGCAGACCGACGCCGACGTGGGCAGCTTCGACGGCGGCTACGGCAGCGCCTACCTGGCGAAGATGGTGGGCCAGAAGTTCGCCCGCGAGATCTTCTTCCTCGGCGACACCTACACCGCCGAGGAGATGCACCACATGGGTGCGGTCAACCGCGTCGTCGACCACGCCGAGCTCGAGAACGTCGCGCTGGAGTGGGCCGCGAAGATCAACGGCAAGTCGCCGCAGGCCCAGCGGATGCTCAAGTACGCCTTCAACCTCGCCGACGACGGGCTCGTCGGCCAGCAGCTGTTCGCGGGCGAGGCGACGCGGCTCGCGTACATGACCGACGAGGCGGTCGAGGGCCGCGACGCGTTCCTGCAGAAGCGGGACCCGGACTGGTCGCCCTACCCCTGGTACTACTAGGGCCTTCTCGCGCCGAGGGGGAGGTTGTCGCGACATCGCGCGAGTAGCTCCCGCGACAACCTCCCCCTCGGCGCCACAACCTCCCGATTGAAACGGCCCGAATCGGGCACACTCCTGATCATGACGGATCGCGAGCAACCACTTCCCGACCACATCCGGCCCGAAGGCGTGTCCGACGAGACGGTGGCGGCGGCCGGCAAACTCTCCGAAGCGCTCGAAACGGTGGAGCAGGCCCGCGGGAACCTGTACGCCTTCCACCAGCTGATGGGCCGCGCCGACCTGCTGCTCGGCGACGCTGTGGACAAGCTCGCCGAGGCCGGTCACCGCGAACTCGCCGACCGGGTGCAGACGGAGATCGTCGGACGCAACGTCCTCGAGGGACGGTGGACGTTCCAGATCGTGGAGGACTTCGACGACGGGTACTGGACGGAGTTCCGTGAGCTCGAGCGACAGGTGCGCGACGAACTGGTCCGCGGCCGCCGGCATCTGTTCGAGGCCGAGATGAAGGAGCAGCGCCGCACCCACGGGCGACGGGGGCACGAGGCGCGCCCGGCCGAGGAGGGCTGAGATGGAGATCCTCGGCAGCCGGACGATCCTGCGGCCGGGCGACTACGACGCCGCCCTGCGGTTCTACGGTGACGTCCTGGGCCTGGCGATCTACCGCGAATATCCCGGCGGGACGGTGTTCTTCGCCGGGCAGTCACTGATCGAGGTGGCCGCGCACGGCAACACCGGGCGGCCCCAGCACTTCGAGGGTGCGCTGTGGCTGCAGGTGCGCGACGTCTACGACGTCGAGGCCGAGCTGGTGACGAGGGGGGTCCCGATCGTGCGGGGCGCCCGGCAGGAGCCGTGGGGCCTGCACGAGCTGTGGATCGCCGATCCCGACGGCATCCCCATCGTGCTGGTGCAGATCCCGCCGGACCATCCGCTGCGCCGCGACACCCGCTGACCGGTGCGTCCTTCGGGCTGCTGGGACAGCCCAAAGGACACACCGGCCGCGTCAGCGGCCCGTCAGCGCGGCCGCGATCTGCTCGGTGTGTGCCTGCGACTCGTAGAGCTGGCGCAGCAGCCACAGCCGCAGCACCCGCGCGATCGCGCCCGCCAGAAACAGCGCGGCGCCGAGGATCGCGACGATCAGCAGCGCCGTGGCGAGGATCTGGTACGACGCGATGTTGCGCAGGTCCGCCTGGGTGAGCGAGGCGAAGTAGACGACGAACGCCGCGACGGCACCGCCGATCATCAACACGAGCCCGCCGATGCGCGCGGGACCGTCGCCCTTCGCCGCTCCGGTGTCGAGCTTCAGGTCTGCCGCGTCCTGCCGGAACTTGGCGCGCCGCTCCTCGGTGAGTGCGGTCATGGTCATCCTCCTAGGTAGCTGGTCGAAAGTTCGTGTTCGATGTCTGCGGGATCCCCGACCCGCACGACGCGGCCCTGCAGCATCAGCGCGGCCGACGTCGCGATGGGCAGCACCGCCCGCGCGAACTGCTCGGCGACGAGGATCGACAGCCCGTCGTCGACGAGCCGGCCGACGATGTCGTACATCTCGGTGACGATCCGGGGGGCGAGCCCCATGGACAGTTCGTCGAGCAACAGCACCGTGGGGTCGGTGCCGAGGGCCCGGGACAGGGCGAGCATCTGCTGCTCGCCGCCCGACATCGAGCCCGCGAGCTGGCCCCGTCGCTTCCCGAGGATCGGGAAGCGCTCGTAGGCGACGGCCTCGAGATCCTTCAGCGACACGCCGGTTCCGGTGGCGACCCACAGGTTCTCCCGGACGGTGAGGTTGGGGAAGATGCCCCGCCCCTCCGGAATGGTGCAGACGCCGAGCCGGGCGAGCGCCGCGGCGTCGACACCGTTGACGACGCGGCCGGCAACGCGCAGCTCGCCGTGCTCGACGGGCAGCACGCCCGAGCACACCCGCAGCGTCGTGGTCTTGCCGCCGCCGTTGGGCCCGAGCAGGGCGACCACCGAGCCCGGCTGCAGCGCCAGGTTCACCCCGTGCAGCACCTCGATGGGTCCGTAGCTCGCCCGCACGTCGACCAGTTCGAGCAGCGGGGCCGGTTCGTCGCCGGGGACGTCGACGAGATCGGTGACCGGTGCGTTCATGCGACCTCCTCGGTTCCGATGTACGCGGCGATCACCGCTGGGTCGTTGCGGATCTGCTCGGGGCTGCCCGAGGCGATGAGGGCGCCGTAGTCGAGGACGTGGATGCGCGAGCACACCCGCATCACGAGCGGCAGGTCGTGCTCGACGAGGCAGATCCCGAGACCGTCGCCCGCGAGCCGGCACAGCAGGTCCGCGAAATCGTCGGTCTCCCGCTCCGTCTGCCCGGACGCGGGTTCGTCGAGCAACAGCACGCGCGGCCGGGTCATCAGCGCCCGCGCGACCTCGACGACGCGGGCGCGGCCGGTGGGGATGTCGGAGACGTCCCGGTCGGCGACGTCCGTGAGCCCGGTCAGCTCGAGCAGCCGGTCGGTCTCGGCGTCGATGTCGTGGCGGGCGCGGGTCGCGGTGCGGTGCATGTCGCCCGCGACTCGGAGGTTGTCGCGCACCGACAGCGACAGGAACAGCTCGAGCCGCTGGAAGGTGCGGGCCAGCCCACGCCGGGCACGCTTGTAGGGCGCCGCGCGGGTGACGTCGACACCGTCGAGGAACACCTGCCCGGAGGTCGGTTTCTGCAGCCCGGTGACGGTGTTGAACAGGGTGGTCTTGCCGGCGCCGTTGGGCCCGATCAGGCCGGTCACGGCGCCTGCGGTGACGGCGATGCTCACGTCGTCGACGGCGGTGTGACCACCGAACCGGACGGTGACGCCCCGGGTCTCGAGCAGGGTGTCAGACATGCGCGCTCAGCTCCTTCGCGACGGTCGCAGGCGGTTCGGCCGCCGGATGGGTGGGCCGTGCCGCGGGCAGCCCCAGTTCGCGGTCGAGGCGGTAGCGGCCCTCGGCGGTGTACGGCTCGTCGAGGCCGACGAGTTCCGGCGGGGTGGTTCGCCGGCGGGCCAGCTCCTCGGGGTCCAGGACCGCGCCGGGCATCAGCCATTCGCCGATCACCGGGAGCAGGAACACGATCGTGATGGTCAGCGCCGCGAACCACCAGTTGCCCAGGACGCCCGTCAGGGCCAGGACGTAGAGCACCGCGATCACGGCGCCGCCGCCGTAGAGGACCGGCCGGGCGGACAGCAGACGGCGGTAGCCCTCCACCATCTGGTGCACGCTGCCCGACGGGTTGTGACCCACGCCGATGCCGATGAGCGCGGGGCTGACCGCGGCGATGTTGCCGAGCAGCAGGTACAGGCCCTCGAGCTCGGGCTGCGTCTTCGCGAGGTTGTTGAACGAGACCATGATGACCGCGAACCCGACGCCGGCCATGAGGCCGCCGAACAAGGCCCCGCTGACGTAGCCGATGCCGGCCACCACGGTGAGCATGAGCAGGGTGAGGCCCACGATGATGCTGAAGTTCTCGCCCGCGACCGCGCCGGTGGCACTGGACATGAGGACGCCGCCGAGACCGGCGATGGCGGCCGAGAGCATGAAGACGCTCAGCTTCAGGGTCACCAGGTTCTGTCCGAGCATGGCCGACGCGGCGGGGCTGTCCTTCATCGCCGCCAGGCGACGTCCGTAACCGCCGTTGCGCAGGGCGACGACGCCGACACCGAGCAGCGCGAACAGGACCGTCGCGGTCATGAGGAACGTCGTCTCGTCCTGCAGGTCCAGCGGCCCGATCCGCAGCGGCGGGATCACGAGTGAGCCCCCGGTGAAGATCGAGAACTTCACGCCGAACAGTTCGTGCTCGGTGGTGTCGCGCAGCACCATGTTGGAAACGAAGACGCCGAACGCCATGGTGGCGAGCGCGAGGTAGAGACCGCGCAGCCGCAGGGCCGGAAGCGCGACGAGCCCGCCGACGAGCGCGGTGACGGCCACGGCCAGCAGCACCCCCCACACGGTCAGACGCTGGTCGAGACCGGTGCCGGTGATCCCGAAGTGGAACACGACGATCGTGGCGATGGCCCCGAACGACAGGGGTGCGAGGTTCATCTCGCCCGCGTACCCAGTGAGCAGGGTCAGCGACAGCGCGACGATCGCGAAGGTCATGCCCAGCGTGAACGTGGTGATCGCGGATTCCACCATGAGCAGGCGGACGAGAGAGACGACGGCGACGAGCGCAACCGCCCACACGACGGCCTTGCGCACGCTCGGCACGTGGTAGCGCTCGCGGGTACGCATCGCCGCGCCGCGCAGCCGGTCCTGGGGCAGGAGGATCAGCACCACGAACAGCGCCACCATCGGCAGCGAGACCCGCAGGTTCGACGTCCAGGCCCAGGACGAGGGTGCGTAGCCGATCAGGTAGGCGCCGGCGAGGCCGAGCACGAGGGCGCCGACGAACGTGCGCGGGATCGAGCTGAGCCGGCCGAACATCGCGGCCGCGAACGCGTCGATGACGAGTAGGGTGAGCATGTTCGCCTCGAGGCTGCCGCCACTGATCGGGGTGATCAGCACCCCGGCGAGGACGGCGAGGGTGGAGCCGAGCGCCCACGAGAACGCGGCGATCCGTTCGGGGTTGTGGCCGTTGAGCCGCAGCAGGTCGGGGTCGTCGACGACGCCGCGCATGGTGGCGCCCATCCGGGTGCGCTGGAAGAGCATGCGCAGACCGACCGCGATCCCGATGGCCGCGACCACGCACAGGATCTCGTGGACGCGGACGAACGCGCCGAGCACGCTGATCCCGGCGTCGTCGCCGAAGAACATGCCGAGCGAGCGGGGCTTCTCGGGATGCCAGAACCACTGGGACAGGAACAGCATCCCCAGCATGACCGAGACGGTCACGACGATCTTGGTGACCTCGGCGGTGTCCCGCAGGCCCCGCATGATCACGACGTACAGCGCCAGGCCCATGAGCGGCCCCGCGAGGAACAGCACCACGAGCAGGGCCAACGGGACGGGCAGTCCCCAGCCGGCCGTGAGCTGCCAGTAGAGGAACGCACCGAGCATGGCCTGGGCGCCGTGCGCGAAGTTGAAGATTCCGGAGGTGTTGTAGGTCAGAACGAGCCCGGAGGCCGCGATCGCGTACACGGACCCGAGCACGAGGCCCAGGATCGTGAACGTCACGAATGTGTCCATGGTGAAGCCCTGTCGGTAGAGAACCGGTCGTGGGGAGGCGGGGCAGTGCCGTGCGGGCACCGCCCCGCCGGTCGGTGCAGGCCGGTCAGTCCTGCGGCTTGATCACGTTCGGGTTCATGAACTTGGTGGCGATCCGGTCGGGTCCGAGTTCGGTGCCCCACGTCTCCGGGGCGGTCTTGACGAGGTACGCGTCGTTGCACTCGAACTCGGCGGCGGTCTGCGGGAACGCCTGCGTGTAGGTCTCGCCCGTCAGCGTGACCGTCAGACCGCAGCTGGCCGGCATGTTGGCACCCGGGTCGGTCACGGCGTGCAGTCCGCCGCCGTCCCACTCGTGGATCTGCGACAGCTCGTCGATCATGCACTGCCGGGTCAGGTCGGAGCCGCACTCCTTCGCCGCGGTCGCCCACAGCAGGAACGACGAGGTGGCCTGCATGCCGAGCAGCGCGGTCTTGCCGCCCTTCTCCCCGACGAGGTCGAGGTACTGCTGCACCGCCGGCACCTTGTCCGCGTTCTCGAGCATCTGGAAGGTCATGCCCGCGTGCAGGTTGTCGAGCAGACCGCCGGCGTTCGCCTCCTCGACGGTCTGGCCGTACCAGGTCGCCTCACCCATCAGGACGGGATCGATGCCCACCTGGTCGAGCGCCTTGAAGAAGTTCAGCTCGTTCGGCACGGGCGACCGGGAGGTCCACAGGCCCTCGACGCCGCACTCCTTGAACTTCTCGGCGAACGGGACGTAGCTGGCCTCGCCGTCGTAGTTGATGGTGACGCCGCAGTTCTTCAGCTCGAACCCGGCGGCCTCGGCGATCGAGCGCACCTTGGTCAGCGACGTGATGATGGTCGGCATCGTGCTGCCGACGAGGTCGAACTTGTCCTTCAGGTCCGGCCGCAGCTGCGCCATCTGGAACCATGCCGAGCCGTTGGCGTAGTCCACCGGGAACGGCACACCCTGATAGGTCATGGGGCCGTTGGCCGCCTCCGGCGACACCGTGAAGCCGGGCACCGCGGCGAGGTTGCAGGCCACGCGGGTCTGCTCGGCGGTCTGGTCCATCGCGAAGCCGTGACCGACCATCATGAACTCGGAGCGGCACGCGTCCTGCATGACGGAGTTGGCCTGGGTCATCGCTGCGTCGTAGTCGGTGCCGACGATCGTGCGCCCATTGATGCCGCCCTGGGCGTTGCACCAGTCGATCATCGCGGAGACGGCGTCCGACATCTCCTTGTTCAGGCCCGGGCTCTTGGCGTAGCCGCGGTCGTCGCCGTAGCCGATGCGGATCTCGGTGTCGGTCACGCCCTGGTCAGTGGCGCCCGCGGCGTCCCCCTCCCCGCACGGCGAGTCCAGGGTGCCGAATTTGTCCACCGCGACGGTATCGGCCGCGGCGGCCCCGGTCCCGGTCGCGCCGGCCCCGCCCGACGGGTCGGCGCCGCGTTCGCCGGCACAGGCCGAGAGCAGCGCCGCGGACGCCGTCAGCGCCAGCACGGTCCTGGCGAGTGTGTGCTTGTTCAAGGTCGGGTGTCTCCTTCGTCGCGGGGCTCCGTCCGGCGGAAGCTCCGGGGCGGTGTACTGCGGCGAAAGCTAGCCAGGGCCGGGAAGGGCGGGACGAGAGATTCCCGTTCAGTGAGACCTGCCGTGAAGCCGGTCACACGCTTCGCGCCGAGTGAAACTCCACACAGCGGGGAACCGGCGCACGCGGGCTGCCACCACCGGAAGGAGCCGGGGTGTCCGCGTTCACCTCGCCGTCGCTGTACTTTTACCCACCGGCTACCTCACAATCGGCAGATGTGACCGCAGAGCTTGTCGTCCTCCTGGTGGTGGTAGTCACTGCCCTCGCATTCGACTTCACCAACGGCTTCCACGACACCGGGAACGCGATGGCGACATCGATCGCCACCGGTGCCCTGAAACCGAAGGTGGCGGTCGCCCTCTCCGCCTCGCTCAACCTCGTCGGCGCGTTCCTGTCCGTCGAGGTCGCCGCGACGGTCGCCAAGGGGGTGGTCAACCTGGGCAGCACCGGCGGCGAGGCACTGCTGCTCATCGTGTTCGCCGGTCTCGTCGGCGGCATCCTGTGGAACCTGGCGACGTGGCTGTTCGGCCTGCCGTCGAGCTCGTCGCACGCACTGTTCGGCGGCCTCATCGGCGCCGCCCTCGCCTCCCTCGGGATCGACGGCGTGGTGTGGGACGGAGTGATCGGCAAGGTGATCATCCCGGCGCTGCTGGCGCCGGTGGTGGCGGCACTCGTCGCCACGGTCGGCACCTGGTCGGTGCACCGCATCACCCGCACGGTGCCCGACGAGACCCGCGGTCACGGCTTCCGCATCGGCCAGATCGGTTCCGCCTCCCTGGTGTCGCTGGCGCACGGCACCAACGACGCGCAGAAGACGATGGGCGTGATCTTCCTGGCGCTCGTCGCGCACGGCAGCCTCACCGCCGACGCGGAGATGCCGTTCTGGGTGAAGCTCTCCTGCGCCGTCGCGATCGCCCTGGGCACCTACCTCGGTGGCTGGCGCATCATCCGCACCCTCGGCAAGGGACTGGTGGAGATCGCACCGCCGCAGGGCATGGCGGCGGAGTCGTCGTCGGCCGCGATCATCCTCACCTCGAGCCACTTCGGTCTGCCCCTGTCGACCACCCACGTGGCGACCGGTTCGATCCTGGGGTCCGGACTCGGCACCCGCTCCGCGAACGTGCGCTGGGGCGTCGCCGGCCGCATGGCCGTCGCCTGGCTGATCACGCTGCCGTCCGCGGCGCTCGTCGGCGCGGTGTGCTGGGGTCTGGCCCACCTGATCGGCGGCCTGCCGGGCGTGATCGTGGTGTTCGCGGTGCTGTGCGCGCTGTCGCTGCTGATGTACCTGAGGTCACGCCGGCAGCCGATCGACGCCTCCAACGTCACCGCGGAATGGGACGGCAAGCTGGCTCCGGCTCCGGCTCCGGCTCCGGCCCCGGCCCCGATCCCGGCCCCGGCGCCGGCCCCCGAGGACGTGCCGGCCGCACCGACCACTCCTACGGAGGGACGCCCGTGAACCTGTTGACGAACACCCTGAGCTCGCTGTGGCAGGTCGTCCTCGTCGGCCTCTTCTTCGGAGCGGGCCTGCCGGCCGTCTTCGCGCTCGGCATGCGATCGCTCGTCGCGGGGCGCGCCGGAGAGCAGGCCCGGCCGAACCCGCTCGGCATCGCCGGCGCCGTCGTCTGCTTCGCCGTCGTGCTGATCGCAATCGTCGCGGGGATACTGTTGCTGGCTTCGGACTTCCTGTCGAGCACCTTCGGCATCGACGTCTTCTGAGCCACCGCTGTCCCGCCGTCCGACCCACGAAAGAACCGCATTGCCCATGTACTCGCTCCGTTCGGTCCTCGACTGGCTGCGCACCGGTTATCCGGAAGGCATACCGGCCAAGGATCACTTCGCGCTGCTCGCCGTGCTGCGGCGGCGCCTGACGGACGAGGAGATCGCCGGGGTGTGCGAGATGTCGATCGCCACCGCGCACGAGCACCCGGAGCGCCATGTCGACTACGACACGCTCGAGCAGATCATCGCCGGGGTGCTGCACGAGGAACCGGCGGAGGAGGACCTCGAACGGGTCGTCGGGCGCCTCACCGCGGGAGGCTGGCCGGTGGTCGCCGAGGACGGGACCGTGGTGACCGGCGACGACGGGACGGACTGAGGAGGTGCCCCCGTGACGCTTCCGCCGTTCCTCACCTCGATCATCGAGTGGCTGCGGGCCGGCTACCCGGAGGGCGTGCCGGAACAGGACTACGTGCCCCTGTTCGCGCTGCTCAGCCGGCGGTTGTCGGAGGACGAGGTCGACCAGGTGGCGCACACCCTCGTCGACGACGGGGACCTGCCCATCTCGAAGACGGACATCGCCGTGCTGATCACGAAGATCACCAACGAGATGCCGCTCGAACAGGACATCGATCGGGTGCGCCGGCACCTCGAGACCGGAGGGTGGCCGCTCACCGGCCCCGCCACATGAATCTCGAGGTGCTGCCCGTCCCCCCCGGCGACGCCGTGCGGGAGGTGCTGCCCGCACTACGGCGCATGCTCGACGGCGACGGACCGGCCCTGCTCCCCGTGCCGGTCGCCGACGACCGGGAAATCCGGAGACTGACCGAAGCGCTGCGCCCGGGCGAACCCGTCGACGACGGCATCGGCCTGGTCGTCGCCACCTCGGGCACCACGGGCACCCCGAAGGGCGCCCAGCTGACCGCCGGGGCGCTGCGGGCCAGCGGTGACGCCACCCACGAGCGCCTCGGCGGACCCGGCTCGTGGCTGCTGGCGCTGCCGGCCCACCACATCGCCGGGATGCAGGTGCTGCTGCGGGGCCTGCTCGCGGGAGCCGGGCCCGTCGTGATCGACGTCGCCGGCGGCTTCGATCCGGATCGGCTGCCGGCGGCGGTCGCCGCCATGCCCGGTGGGCGGCGCTACACGTCGCTGGTGCCCACGCAGCTGATCAAGGCCCTGGACCACCCGGGTGCCGTCGCGGCCCTCGCCGACCTGGACGCGGTCCTGCTGGGCGGGGCCGCCACGCCCGCCCCGATCCTGCGCCGTGCGCAGGACGCCGGGATCACCGTCGTCCGCACCTACGGGATGAGCGAGACGTGCGGCGGGTGCGTGTACGACGGGGTCCCACTGGTCGGGACCACGGTCCGGGTCGACGCGCAGTCGCGGGTGTGGCTCGGCGGGGCCACACTCGCGCGCGGCTATCGCGGTCTGCCCGATCATCCGGCGTTCGCCGAACCCGGCTGGTTCCGCACCGACGACGCGGGCGAACTCGCCGACGGCGTCCTCCGCATCCTGGGGCGCCTGGACGAGGCCATCTCCACGGGCGGCCTCACCGTCGTGCCGCAGATCGTCGAGGCCGTCCTGCTCGAGCACCCCGCGGTACGCGAATGCGCCGTGATCGGGCTGCCCGACCCCCGGCTCGGTCAACGGGTGGCGGCCGTCGTCGTCCCGGAGGTCGGCGCTTCCCCCACCCTCGACGACCTGCGAGCCTGGACCAGCGCGACGCTGGACGTCACGGCGGCGCCGCGGGCGCTGCACGTCGTGCCGGCCCTGCCGTTACGCGGCCCCGGCAAGGTGGACCGGCGGGCACTGGTCGCCCGGTTCTCGTAGGCCGACCGGGTTCGGGCGAGCGAATGTATCGCTCATCTCCTCGGGCCGACGGCATGGCACATTCGCTCGATGGCAGGATCGACGCATGGCAACCGCTGGTCAATGGCTCGAAGGCGCCCGTCCGCGCACCCTTCCCAACGCGATCGCGCCCGTCGTCGCCGGCACGGGGGCGGCGGCCGCGCTCGACGGCGTGGTGTGGGGGAAGGCTCTCCTGGCGTTGGTGGTCGCCCTGGCGCTGATCATCGGGGTCAACCTCGCCAACGACTACTCCGACGGCATCCGCGGGACCGACGACGACCGCGTCGGGCCGCTGCGGCTGGTGGGATCCGGGGCGGCGTCGCCGGCGTCGGTCAAGCGGGCCGCGTTCGCGTGTTTCGGAGTGGGCGCGGTGGCCGGGATCGCCCTGGCGATCACGAGCGCGTGGTGGCTGCTCCTGGTGGGCGCGGTGTGCATCGCCGGCGCCTGGTACTACACGGGTGGCCGAAACCCCTACGGCTACAGCGGGTTCGGCGAGATCGCCGTGTTCGTGTTCTTCGGGCTCGTCGCCGTGCTGGGCACGCAGTTCGTGCAGGCCGGCCGGGCCGACTGGGTCGGGCTGGCGTGTGCGGTGGCGGTGGGCTCGTTCTCGAGCGCGGTGCTGGTGGCGAACAACCTGCGCGACATCCCCACCGACACCGTCTCGGGCAAGCGCACGCTCGCGGTGCGGCTGGGCGACCCGCGGACCCGGACGCTGCATCTGATGCTGCTGGCCGTGCCGTTCGCGGCGTCGCTGGCACTGGTGGCGCGCACGCCGTGGGCGCTGGCGGGCCTGCTGGCGCTGCCGTTCGCGGTGCGCGCCCACGCACCCGTGCGGTCCGGCAGCCTGGGGTTGAGCCTGATCCCCGCGCTGCGGGATTCGGGCCTGGCGATGCTGGTGTGGGCCGTTGCGACCGCAGCCGCCCTGTTCCTGGCCTGAGGCGTCCCGCGCCCGGAACTTCAGTCCCGGTCGGGCACCAGCACGCCGAGCACCCAGTTGACGATCGAGATGATCAGCGCGCCCCAGAACGCGGTCCAGAAGCCCTCGACGGTCAGGCCGTAGTCGGTAAACTCGCTCAGCCACGCGGTGAGCAGGAGCATCAGGGCGTTCACGACGAGGGTGAACAGCCCCAGCGTCAGGATCAGCAGCGGCAGCGACAGCAGCTGCACGAGCGGCTTGACGAAGGCGTTGACGACGGTGAAGACGAGGGCGATCACCAGCAGGGAGATGATCTCGTTGGCGGCGCCGGTGCCGGAGCCGGTGAAGTCGATGCCGGAGACCCACTGGGCCGCCAGCCAGATGGCGACGGCGTTGAGGACCAGCCGGACCAGGAAGTTGATCATGCCGCCACTGTCGCACATTCCGGCCCCGGCGCGCGGTCGGGAACCGGTCGGTCAGGCGGCGCGACCCGGGTAGTCGCGCAGGCGGTCGCGGAGCGCCCTGCGGGACACGTGGGACTCGACGAGCGTGCAGGCGCGGTCGTCGTCGGAGCGCAGTATCCCGAGCAGGAGGTGCTCGCAGCCGATGACGCGGTCGCGGCGCGCGAGGGCTTCCCGCAGGGCGAGCTGCAGGGACTTCTTCGCGGCAGGATCGAACGGAAGGTGGCCGGCAAACGGCCCCCGCCGGTTCCGGCCGAGTCCGCGGTCGAGGACGCCCTCCCCGAAGGTCTCCTCGAGCCGGGCCCGGACGGAATCGAGGTCGATGCCGATGGCCCCGAGCGCGGCGGCGTCCTCGTCGCCGAGCACCCCGGTGTCCCGGGCGAGTTCGCTGCGCACGGTCTCGGCCGTGAGGCCGACGTCGGCGAGCAGGTGCCGCAGCGTCACGTCCGCGGTGACGAGGAGGCCGAGCAGCAGGTGGGCCGGCTCGATGCGAGGAGCGTTCAGCTCCCGGGCCTCCGCCTGCGCGGTGACGACGGCGGCTCGTGCGCCGGCGGTGAATCGTTCGAACACGGCGGATCACCCACGCTTCCGGTTGTACTTCTGGTGGACGGCCTGCCTGCTCACCTCGAGCGCATCGGCGATCGCCTGCCACGACCAGCCCTGCCGGCGGGCGTTGTCGACCTGGATCGCCTCGAGTCGTTCGAGCAACCGTCGCAGGGCCCGCACGGCCCGCAATCCCTCTGCGGGGTCGGGGCTTCCGGCGGCGGCGGCGAGTGTGGTGGCCTCGGTCATACCGTCAATTTACGTTGACAAGCGGGCGGACGTCAAGAAAAGTTGACGCGCCGGGCCGGGGCGCGACCGGTTCAGTACCGCGCGACGGCGCCGTCCACCGCACGCTGCAGCTCGTCCTGCACCAGGCGCGTGACGTCGCGGACCTTACCGTCGAGGTCGGTGACCGGCTCGGTGAGGAACACGCTCGCCGGGCGTGACGGGTCCTTGCCGGGCCCGTAGCCGATGCCGACGCACACCAGCGCGGGCCGCGCCCCCAGATCGCGCGAGCGGCGGACGATGTGCCCGATGCCGGTCCCGAGCGGCTGCAACCGGGTCGGGTCCCCCTCGTTGCAGGTGCCCTCGGGGAAGATCGCGACGCTGTCGCCGTGATGCAGCCGCGCGGCGGAGACGTCCATCATCCGGCGCCCGGCATCGGAGACCGCCCGCAGGCCGTGGTTCTTGGCCCGGAAGACCGGGATCCCGCCCATCATGTCGATCTTGCGACGCTGCGACTCGTCGGCGAACAGCTCGTCCTTCGCCAGCACCCGCGTGCTGCCGATCACCGGGCGCAGCGGGGAACGCCACGCCGTCGCCGCGAGGACGTACTGATCGCTGTGGGTGAGGTGGTTGGCGACGATCAGGAGGGGCGTGCGAGCCCGGATGAGTTCGCGGAGGCGAACGCGGACCCCGTCGTCGCAGCGCACCCGGGGGCGGTACCGGGCGGCGAGCAGGGCGTAGGCCGCCCGGGCGACGGGCCGGCTCTGCCGGTGCTCGAGGTAGAAGTCGTAGACGGCTTCGTAGTTGTCCAGGGCCACGACGGGGCGTTCCATGCCCCCACGATACTCAACCTACGACACCGTAGGCTACGGCCTCGTAGGGTCGGGTGCGGCCGAGGTGCGACGGCTCAGGCCTCCCACCTGCCGGTGTCCGCGAACTTCTCGAGCGTCGCGGTCGGGCCGGCCAGATCCATGCCCTCACCGGCCACCCAGCCGTCGTCGAAGTAGGTGCCCGCGTAGCGTTCCCCGCCGTCGCACAGGAGGGTGACGACGCTGCCGCGCCGGCCGTCGGCGATCATCTCGGCGATCAGGCCGAACGCACCCCACAGGTTGGTCCCGGTCGAGCCCCCGACGCGGCGGCCCAAGCTCTCGCTCGCGTGCCGCATGGCGGCGATCGACGCGGCGTCGGGCACCCGGATCATCCGGTCCACCACCTGGCCGACGAACGACGGCTCCACCCGGGGCCTGCCGATGCCCTCGATCCGCGACGGCATGCCGGTGGTGTAGTCCACCGAGCCCGTCTCGTACCCGCCGTAGAACGCGGAGTTCTCGGGGTCGACGACGGCCAGCCGGGTGCGGTGGCGGCGGTACCGGATGTACCGCCCGACGGTCGCGCTGGTGCCGCCGGTGCCCGCGCCGACGACGATCCACTCCGGGATCGGATGCTCCTCGAGCTGCAACTGGGTGAAGATCGATTCGGCGATGTTGTTGTTGCCGCGCCAGTCGGTGGCCCGTTCGGCGTGGGTGAACTGGTCCATGAAGTGACCGCCCAGCTCGACGGCGAGCCGGCGTGCCTCGGCGTAGATCTCCGGCGGCCGGTCGATGTAGTGGCACCGCCCGCCCTGCGCCTCGATGAGCGCAACCTTGGCGGGGCTGGTGTTGCGCGGCATCACCGCGACGAAGTCGAGGCCGAGCAGCTTCGCGAAGTATGCCTCGCTGACGGCGGTCGAACCGGACGACGCCTCGACGATCGGGGTGTCCTCGCGCACCCAGCCGTTGCAAATGGCATAGAGGAACAGCGACCGCGCGAGCCGGTGCTTCAGGCTGCCGGTGATGTGCGTGGACTCGTCCTTCAGGTACAGCTGGACACCCCACCCGGGAGGCAGCGGATAGCGCAGCAGGTGCGTGTCGGCACTGCGCTGGGCGTCGGCCTCGATCAGCTGGACGGCACGGTCCACCCAGTCCCGCGACGCGCTGCGATCGACGACGCCGTCGCTCACCTACGATCCTCGCCGCGCAGGCGGGCCTGCAGGTCGGCCCGGTCGGCGCGGCGGCGCGCGTCGACGGACGCGATACTCTCGTTCACCCGGCGGCGCAGCGGCGCGAACACGACGAGCGAGAGCGGCAGCGCGATCAGCACCGCGAAGAGCGCGGCGACCAGCAGGGGGATCTCCACTCCGAACAGGCGGGGCACGTAGAGGATCACCACAGCGAGCACGAGGACGAGAGCCAGCCGGGCCAGCGAGTAGAGGGCGACGTCCCGGGCCAGGGTGCCCTTGCCGGTGCCGGTGTTGCCGGGCTGGTCAGGACGGTTCTGCGATGCTTCACTCACCCGTCCAGGGTAACCGCCGCGCGCGGGCACCCTGCTGGTCGACCGTCCGTTTTGTCTATTACTTCCGCTTTACCAACCGTAGACCGTTCGAGCAACCGGGGTATTCGGTGTCAACATGGCCACGTCGATCCGAACGAGACGAAACACCCGGAAGGACCATCGATGAGCGCACCCGCATTCAACGGCGCGAAGGAATCGCTGCTGACCCCCGGCCAGGTCGCGGCCCTGTTCCACGTGGACCCGAAGACGGTCACCCGCTGGGCCCACGCCGGCCGGCTCGGCTCGCTGCGCACCCCCGGCGGTCACCGCCGCTTCCGGGAGTCCGAGGTACTCGCGCTGCTGCGCTCCCTCACCACCGAAGCCACCCGCTGATCCGAGGAGACGGAGGCATCGTCGGGGACCCAGGCCACATCTGCACTCCCGCCACTACGAATAGACTGAAGAAGCAGGCCCGGCCGGCTGCGGAAACGCCGGCGGACTGCTCGCGGCGAGGAGGTGCGTGGTGCTCTACCTGTTGGCCATAGTCGGTGCCCTCACGATTGCGGTGCTGCTGTGGAAGGCGTTCGGTCCCGACCTTCGCTCCCGGCCGACCCGCGTGATCGGACCCGACGACGACCCGGACTTCCTGTGGAAGGTCGACCGGGAGTTCCGGCGCAGGTCCGCCGACGGCACCCCCGGACCCGATCAGGACCCCGGAGACTGATCTCCGGCCGAGTGACCTGTCCCGTCGCTGCGCTCGCCCCGGTGACCTGTCCCGTCGCTGCGCTCGCCCCGGTGACCTGTCCCGTCGCTGCGCTCGCCCCGGTGACCTGTCCCGTCGCTGCGCTCGCCCCGGTGACCTGTCCCGTCGCTGCGCTCGCCCCGGTGACCT
>NZ_WVTE01000139.1:0-5312 GCF_009939605.1 Rhodococcus sp. YH1
CGCAGGAGCCGCGCTACACGGATGCGGCCAAGGCGAGTCGTCATCTGGTGGAACTGTTCATGGCCGGGTCCGGCAACGAGGTGCCCGCGCCGAACGGTGAGGGCACGATCGAGGGCGTCGACGAACTGCACATCGTCTACACCCGCTTCGTCTCGATGCTGACCCAGACCCCCGAGGTGCGCCGGATGGCGCCGCTCGAGGTGACCGTCACCGAGGACGAGATCGACCTCGGCGAGGACATGCTCACCGACGGCCGGCACGTCGGCAGCAACGGCGGGCCCCGGCCCGGCTACAACTTCGAGCCGGAGGCCTCGACGCTGCTCGCGGCGCTGCTGCCGAAGTACATCAGCACCCGCATCTTCGCGTCGCTGCTCGATGCCGCGGCATCGGAGTCGGCTGCTCGGCGTACCGCCATGAAGGCGGCCACCGACAATGCCACGGAACTGGTGAACACCCTCAGCCGTCAGGCCAACCAGGCCCGCCAGGCGCAGATCACCCAGGAAATCAGCGAGATCGTCGGCGGTGCCAACGCGCTCGCCTCGAGTGCAGGAAGTGACTAAGCACATGACCGCAGCAGTAACCGATAACTACGGGGCGGGGGCGGCCTCGGCCACCGCCGGCCGCGTCGTTCGGGTCATCGGCCCCGTCGTGGACGTCGAGTTCCCGCGTGGTGCCGTTCCCGCTCTGTTCAACGCCCTGCACGCAGAGGTCACTCTGCCGTCCGTGGCGAAGACCCTGACCTTCGAGGTCGCGCAGCACCTGGGTGACAACCTGGTGCGCACGATCTCCATGCAGCCCACCGACGGCCTGGTGCGCGGCACCACGGTCGTCGACACGGGCCGTCCGATCTCCGTGCCGGTCGGCGACGTCGTCAAGGGTCACGTGTTCAACGCCCTCGGTGACTGCCTCGACGCCCCGGGCACCGGGCGCGACGGCGAGCAGTGGGGCATCCACCGCAAGCCGCCGGCCTTCGACCAGCTCGAGGGCAAGACCGAGATCCTCGAGACCGGCATCAAGGTCATCGACCTGCTGACCCCGTACGTCAAGGGCGGCAAGATCGGTCTGTTCGGTGGTGCCGGTGTCGGCAAGACCGTTCTGATCCAGGAGATGATCACCCGTATCGCGCGTGAGTTCTCCGGCACGTCGGTGTTCGCCGGCGTCGGCGAGCGCACCCGTGAGGGCACCGACCTCCACCTCGAGATGGAGGAGATGGGCGTCCTCCAGGACACCGCCCTCGTCTTCGGCCAGATGGACGAGCCGCCGGGAACGCGTATGCGCGTCGCCCTGTCCGCGCTGACCATGGCGGAGTACTTCCGCGATATTCAGGGCCAGGACGTGCTGCTGTTCATCGACAACATCTTCCGGTTCACCCAGGCCGGTTCCGAGGTGTCGACCCTGCTCGGTCGTATGCCGTCGGCCGTCGGTTACCAGCCGACGCTGGCCGACGAGATGGGTGAGCTCCAGGAGCGGATCACCTCGACCCGTGGCCGCTCGATCACCTCGCTGCAGGCGATCTACGTCCCCGCCGACGACTACACCGACCCGGCGCCGGCCACGACGTTCGCGCACCTCGATGCGACCACCGAGCTCTCGCGTCCGATCTCGCAGATGGGTATCTACCCCGCTGTGGATCCGCTGACGTCGACCTCGCGCATCCTCGAGCCCGGCATCGTCGGTGCCGAGCACTTCCGCGTCGCCAACGAGGTGAAGCGGATCCTGCAGAAGTACAAGGAGCTGCAGGACATCATCGCCATCCTCGGTATGGACGAGCTCTCCGAGGAGGACAAGGTCCTCGTCGGCCGCGCCCGTCGTCTGCAGAAGTTCCTCGGCCAGAACTTCATCGTGGCCGAGAAGTTCACCGGCGAGCCCGGCTCCGTGGTGCCGCTGCGCGACACCATCGAGGCATTCGACCGCGTCACCAAGGGTGAGTTCGACCACCTGCCCGAGCAGGCGTTCAACAGCTGCGGTGGACTCGACGACGTCGAGGCCGCTGCCAAGAAGATCGCCGGGAAGTAGTCCGCGATGGCTGAAATGACCGTGGACCTCGTTGCCGTCGAGGAGCGCCTGTGGTCGGGCACCGCCCGGCTGGTCAGCGCCCAGACGACCGAGGGCGAGATCGGTGTCATGCCGGGCCACGAGCCGGTCCTGGGCCAGCTCGTGGAGGGCGGCGTCGTCTCCATCACGACCGGCGACGGCGAGCGCGTCGTCGCGGCCGTGCACGGCGGCTTCCTCTCGGTGACCGCCACGACGGTGACGATCCTCGCCGAGGCCGCGGAGCTGACGGAGAACATCGACGTCGAGTCCGCGCGCGCCGTGCTGAGCGAAAGCCGGGACGAGGCCGAGATCGCCGCGGCGCGGGGCCGGCTCCGGGCTGTCGAGCGGGCCTGACCGGACACGAGAAGCCGCGACGGAGCCGACGAGCAGTGTCAGTTGGAATGATTGTTCTCATCGTTCTGGTGATACTGCTCGCGGCTGCCGTCGCGGCTTTTCTCTATCGCCTCGTCACCCTGCGGGGCGGCGGCACCGCCGCGATCCTGCGGCGCCTGCCCAACGGCGCCGGCGCCGGGTGGCGGCACGGCGTCATCCGTTACGGCGAGCGCACGCTCGTCTTCTACAAGCTCTCCAGCCTGCGCCCGGGCCCGGACTCGCGCCTCGCCCGGCAGGGAGTCGAGGTGCGCAGCCGTCGCGCGCCCGAGGGCAGTGAGCACGACATCATGACCGAGGACATCGTGATCCTCGAAATCCAGGACGGCGCAAACAACTTCGAGATCGCCCTCGACAGCGGTGCGCTCACCGCCTTCCTGTCCTGGCTCGAATCCCGGCCCTCGGACCGATCCCTGCGCGGCCGGCCGAACTGAGGTCCGGCCGACCGGGTCCTCACGCGCCCGCGCCCGGCTTCCAGAGCACGTCACCATCCGGGTTCGCGACGCGACCGAGGATGAAGAGCAGATCCGACAGCCGGTTGAGGTACTTCGCCGGCAGCACATTCGTGTCGTCCGGGTGGGTGGCCACCGCCGCCCAGGCGGAGCGCTCCGCCCGCCGTGCCACCGTCCGGGCCGTGTGCAGCAGGGCCGCCAGCGCGGTGCCGCCGGGGAGAATGAAGGAATCGAGCGGCGCCAGTTCCTCGTTGAACTCGTCGCACCAGCGCTCGAGCCGATCGATGTACCCCTGCGTGATCCGCAGCGGCGGATACTTCGGCTCCGGCACCACCGGCGTCGACAGGTCGGCTCCGGCGTCGAACAGGTCGTTCTGGATCTGGCGCAGGACCGGCACCATCCGTTCCGGTACGTCGCCCACAGCCAGCGCCACGCCGAGCGCCGCATTCGTCTCGTCGCAGTCCGCGTAGGCGATCAGCCTCGGGTCGTTCTTCGACACCCGGGAGAAGTCGCTGAGGCCCGTCGTACCGTCGTCGCCGGTGCGGGTGTAGATCCGTGTGAGATGGACAGCCATGCAGGTCACGGTACCGCTCCCGTATTCCCGCAGTGTGGTCGATAGGCTGTGGCGTTGTGAGTGATCGCTTTCTTGTCTCCGGTGGTAACCGGCTTGTCGGTGAGGTAGTCGTCGGGGGCGCCAAGAACAGCGTGCTCAAGCTGATGGCAGCCGCCCTGTTGGCAGAGGGGACGAGCGTCATCACCAACTGCCCGGATATCCTCGACGTGCCGCTGATGGCCGAGGTTCTCCGCGGACTCGGATGCGACGTGGAGCTCGAGGGTGACGAGGTACGCATCACGACCCCCGCGCAGCCGAAATACCAGGCAGATTTCGCCGCCGTCCGGCAATTCCGTGCGTCGGTGTGTGTCCTCGGACCGCTGGTGGCTCGGTGCCGCAAGGCCGTCGTCGCGCTGCCGGGCGGCGATGCGATCGGCTCGCGGCCGCTCGATATGCACCAGACGGGGCTCCGCCTGCTGGGGGCGCACAGCACGATCGAGCACGGCTGTGTGGTGGCCGAGGCCGACGACCTGCACGGCAACGCGATCCGCCTGGCCTTTCCGTCGGTGGGGGCCACCGAGAACATCCTGATGGCCGCCGTTCTCGCGAGCGGAGAGACCACGATCGACAACGCGGCTCGGGAGCCGGAGATCGTCGACCTGTGCACCATGCTGGTCCAGATGGGTGCCCGCATCTCCGGGGCCGGCACCTCGACGCTGACGATCATGGGCGTCCCCCGGCTCGAACCCACCACCCACCGCGTCATCGGGGATCGCATCGTCGCGGCGACGTGGGGGATCGCGGCGGCGATGACACGCGGCGACGTCCGCGTGCGCGGCGTCAACCCGAAGCACCTGAGCCTCGTCCTCGACAAGCTCCGTGCCGCCGGCGCGGAGGTGACGCCCGAGGTGGACGGCTTCCGGGTTGTTCAGCACGACCGTCCCCGGGCGGTCAACTTCGCGACCTTGCCGTATCCCGGCTTCCCGACCGACCTGCAGCCCATGGCGATCGGGCTCGCGGCGGTCGCCGACGGCACGTCGATGATCACGGAGAACGTCTTCGAGGCGCGGTTCCGGTTCGTCGAGGAGATGATCCGGCTCGGCGCCGATGCGCGCACCGACGGGCACCATGCCGTGGTCCGCGGTGTCGAGGAGCTGTCGAGCGCGCCGGTGTGGTCGTCGGACATCCGTGCCGGTGCCGGACTGGTCCTGGCCGGGCTGTGTGCGGACGGCGTCACCGAGGTGCACGACGTCTACCACATCGACCGCGGCTACCCGAGATTCGTGGAGATCATCGAGGAGCTCGGTGGCGTCATCGAGCGGGTCAACTCCGACTCCTGATGCGGAGCTCCGAAATCGGCTGTGCCTCAGTCATTTCGGGCTCAAACGGGCGGGTGGACGACATGGCTCGTCCGAATGTGCCGCGCATCACGGTGGAGTGACAGCGCGGAGGCGGGGCTGGGGGCGGCCCGCGAACTGGGAAAACAGTGCCGCATCGGAGCTTGACCAGCGGATTTGGCGCACGCTTGTTCCTCACGTAACTTATTCCAGGTCAGAGCGACACGGACACCGACCCGGCCCGCAGGGGCCCGGGACAACGAGGTTGGACGCAGGCGCCTGATTGTTCGGTTCGGAATCTTCTGGTAGGGTTCTGGGCCGTTGCCGATCCCACCGAGCGCGTCGGGTTTGTTTTCGCCGGGTGGTGTGGGTAGGCCGGAACGGTTGCCCCGGAACGCCGCGGACCTCGGTTCGTGGGTGATGGTGTGTGCGTGTTCTTTGAGAACTCAACAGTGTGCCGATGAATGTCAGTGCCAAAATATTTTTGGTGCGACCGCCTCTCTTTTCGGGGGGTGGTTGTTGCTGGCTGCCGCATTCTTCCGTCTG
>NZ_WVTE01000140.1:0-5297 GCF_009939605.1 Rhodococcus sp. YH1
CTGCTCGAACCCCTGCAGCAGCCAGGTCAATGTGTCCATGTCACAGAATTCCGTCCAGAATGCCTGCGGGCAGCGGTATTCCGAGCCCGACGTAGAATGCGTAGAAGCTGCCGAACCCGAGGACCGCCCCGATCACGAGACTGCGCACGTAGTGCCTGTTTCCCAGGACCGTCGCGGCGCCGGCGAACAACAGGGTTCCGGTGATCGCCCACCCCAGCGGGCCGACGAGGGCGATCGTCGCGACGAACAACGCGACCAGCAGCCCGACCGTGCGCCAGTCCCCGGGCGACGACAGGTCCACGTCCTCTCCGCCGTCCTCCTCGCCGGTCGATCCCCACAGGATCGCCGCTGCGAGCGCCACCGCGCAGACGACGAGTCCGGTGCCGACGACCATCGGGAACAGCCGAGGCCCCACCGGGTCGACCTTGACGAAACCCGCTGTCAGAGTGAGCGCGTCGACGATCAGGAAGACTCCCACCGCCACGAGCACACCGAAGACGACGAACTGGGCCGGATCCTTCATCCGGCGGGCCGGCGTCGCATCGGCCGCTGCCCGCGTACTCATGCCAGCCCCAGCTCGGACAGCGTGGACGAAACCCGCTCGTCCTGCTCTTCGAGGAACCGCTCGAACTCCGGTCCGGTCGCGAACGCGTCGCTCCACCCGTTCTTCACCAGAGCCTCCTTCCATGCCGGGGTGTCGTGCAACTTCGCGAGCGCCTCCACCATTGCCGCCTTGGCCTCGTCCGAAATTCCGGGCGGCGCAAGGATTCCGCGCCAGTTGGTGAAGGTCAGATCGATGCCCGCCTCACGGAGCGTCGGTGCGTCGATGCCGGGAACGCGCTCGTTGCCCGACACCGCGAGGACCCGGACCTGGCCCGCCTCGATCTGGTCGACGTACTCGCCGAGCCCCGACGTGCCCGCGGTGATCTTCTCGCCGAGCAGCGCGGTCAGCAGATCACCGCCGCCGTCGTAGGACACGAAGTTCACTGCCTTCGGATCCACTCCCACCGCACGTGCCGTCTCCATCGGGAACAGGTGGTCGGGACCTCCGGGTGACGATCCACCGCCGATCGTGATCGCCGACGGGTCGGCGCGCCACGCGGCGACGAAGTCGTCGACGGTGCGCAACGGCGAGTCCGCGGGGACGAGAATGCCCTCCTGCTCCTCGACCATCCTGGCCAGGGCCGTAGCGTCGGACACCCGGGCCGTCGAGCCGTTCGTGTAGCCGGCGCCGACCACCCCGAGGCCCATCATCATCATGAGGTCGTCGTTGCCCGCCTCGTTCATGAGCCGGGCCATCGCCACCGTTCCGCCTGCGCCGATGACGTTGAAGACCTCCACGCGGCCGGTGATGCCGTCGTCCTCCATGATCTTCACCGCCGTCCGGGCGGTGAGGTCGTAGCCTCCGCCGGGGCTGTTGGGAACCATCATCCGCACCCGGTGCAGACCCTCGTCCTCGCCGCGGGTGACGCCGCATCCGGCAACGAGAATCCCCGCGAGCACGAGCAGTAGGACCGCACGTACGCGGCCTCCGCCGGCTGTCCTGGACATCGTTCCTTCTTTCGCCGAAAAATGTGACCTTCGGCAATACTGAACCCGTCAGTGAGTCACGTCACTCTTGAGTACGAAACGGAACTTGAGTTCATTGTGGTCACCACGTCCCCTCCGTATCCGCAGCCTCGCCGGGCAGGTTCTGCTCCTTCAGCTCGCCGTCGTGGCGGTGGTGCTGCTGGCGGTCGCCGCGGTGTCGGTGCACCAGTCGACCGTCGGATTCCGCGACCTGCAGGGTCAGCGGATGATCGCGGTCGCCGAGAACGTGGCCTCGACGCCCGTGGTGCGGGAACTGCTGTCCGCACCGTCCGCCGGCACGGTTCTCGCGCCCGAAGTGGACCGCGCCGTGAACCTGTCCGGGGCGACGCTCGCCGAGATCGTGACCGCCGACGGCACGGTCCTCGTGTCGTCGGACCCGACCCGGCTCGGCGCGGCTGCGGAACTCGGGGCCAGCGACGTGGCAAGCGGCCGGGCCTGGTCCGGTGACGTGGTCGTCGACGGCCGTCGGGCCATCGCGGGACACGTCCCGATCCTGTCGCCGGCCGGGTCCGTGCTCGCGATCGTGGCGGTGAGCGACGACTACCCGTCCCTGTGGGACCTCCTCAGCAGCGCCGGAGCCCGGTTGCTGCTGTATCTCGGCATCGGCGCCGGGCTCGGGCTCCTCGGCTCGTGGCTGTTGTCGCGACGGATCAAGACCCACACCCGGGGGCTCGAGATCGCCGAGATCGCCAACCTCGCCGACCACCGCGAGGCGCTGCTGCACAACATCCGCGAGGGCGTGGTGGCGGTGAACACCGAGGGCGTCATCACCGTTCTCAACGACAGCGCACAGGAGCTGCTCGACCTCACCGCGGACGCCGTCGGCCGCCGCGTCGACGACGTCGACCTCGAACCCGCGGTCCGTCAGTACCTGCTCAGCGGGGACGACAGCGGCGACATCGTGCTGTCGACGGCGTCCCGGGTGCTGGCGCTCAGTCGCCGGACCGCGACGAGCCGGGGACAGCGGATCGGCACCGTCACCACGATGCGCGACAGCACCGAGCTGGCGTCGCTGCAGAGCCAGCTGTCGTCGCACAAGAGTGTCACCGACACCCTCCGGGCCCAGACCCACGAATTCGCCAATCAGCTCCACACCATCTCGGGGCTCACCCAACTCGGCGACTACGACGCCGTCACCGACTTCGTCGGAACTCTCACCAGGCGCCGAGCGGAAATCAGTGACGCTGTGACGCAGCGTATTTCCGACCCCGCCGTGGCCGCCCTGCTCATCGCGAAGACATCGCTCGCCGCGGAGACCGGAGTGACCCTGGTCCTCGAGCCCGATTCGCGCCTGCGGGCCCTCGACCCCGAACTCGCCACCGACGTCATCACCGTCCTCGGCAATCTCGTCGACAACGCCGTCGACGTGTCGCAGGGCGGGCGGGACGCGCGGATCTCCGTCCGCATCACCGACTCCGACGGCATCACGGTCGAGGTCGCCGATTCGGGTCCCGGCGTGCCCGATTCCCTGCGGGAGGAGATCTTCGCCCGGGGCGTCACGTCCAAACCCGACACGCCCGGGGGACGCGGGGTCGGACTGGCGCTGGTGCGACTGGTCAGCGCCCAGCACGGCGGATCGGCTACCGTCTCCGATGCCCCGGTCACCGGCGGCGCCTTGTTCACCGTCCACATCCCGCGCAGTAAGGATGGCTGACCATGCACGACCGTCCAGGATCGGACGAGGCGGCGACGCACAAGGTCGTCGTCGTGGACGACGACTTCATGGTCGCGGAGATCCACCGTCGATTCGTGGACCGGACAAAGGGATTCACCACGGTTGCGGTGGCACACAGCGGCGCGGAGGCGCTCGACGCCGCGCGGACCACCGCACCCGACCTCCTCCTGCTCGACGTCTACCTGCCCGACATGTCGGGACTCGACGTCCTTCAGCGGCTGCGCGCCGAGGGCGACGCCGTCGCCGTCATCATGATCACCGCCGCCCGGGAGATCGATACCGTCGGTCGCGCCCTGCACGGCGGAGCGACCGACTACCTGGTCAAGCCGTTCGAGTACGCGCAGCTCCGGGAGAAGCTCGAGCACTTCCGGCGCCGAGCGCACGAGCTCGCGACCCAGACGAGCGCCGACCAGACGTTCATCGACTCCCTGTTCGGTGCCGGCGGCAAGGCCGCCGAACCCGTACGGCTGCCGAAGGGACTGAGCGCCGAAACCGGCCGGCTGATCCTCGACACGGTCCGCGCCCGCGGCGAACTGTCCGCCACCGAGTGCGCGGAGCTGGCCGGGTTGTCGCGGGTGAGCGTGCGCCGCTACCTCGAGCACTACCTGGACGCAGGCCTGCTCGAACTGCGTCTCGAATACGGCGGCACCGGCCGGCCGGTCCGCCGCTACCGGCCCGCCGGGCACTGACCCCGGGCCGCATCCCGTGAGTGTTCCGCGGGTTGCAGGTGCACGACGGAGCGGTAGAACGCGAGGTGCGCGGCCGCCGCGTCGTCCCAGGTGTGGGCCGCGGCGAGCGCCCGCCCCCGGTGTGTCCGCGCGGCGTCGGGCGGCTCGGTGAGGGCGCCGGCCATCCCCCGGTGCGTCGACGCGAACCGGACGGTGTCGCCGAACACCTCGCGCAGCACCGGCAGATCCCGCGCCACCACGGGCACTCCGGCGGCCAGGGCCTCCATCGCGGCGAGCCCGAAGCCCTCCTTCGTGGACAGGAACGCGAACACCGACGCCTGCGCGACCAACGCCGGCAGCGCGTCCTCGGCCACCGTCCCCAGGATCGTCGGATCCACGTCCAGTTCCGTGCAGCGACGGTCGAATTCGGCTCGGTACGGCCGGTAGTCGAACAACGTCTCGCCGCCGGCGAACACCAGCCGCATCCCGGGCCGCTCACGGCGCAGCAGGGCGAACGCCTCCACCAGATCGATGCTGCCCTTGCGGGGCTCGATGCCACCGACGGCCAGCACGTACTCCCCCAGCTGCGCCCGCCACCGGGCCCGCGCCGCCCTGTCGTGCTCGGCGCGCGAGAAGCGGTGCGCGTCGACGCCGTTGGCGATGACCGTGGGCGTGAAACCCCAGCCCGCGCGGACCTCCTCGGCGACCGCACGCGAGACGCAGATCCGCGCATACGGTTCGGCGACGGCCCGTTCGTGACAGGCGGCGAGCTGCGGCGTGGTGAACCGGTCGAGGTGGTGGATCGTGCGGATGCACCGGTTTCCGACGGCGTTGGCGCTGATGCAGTCCTGCGCGTGCACCACGTCGTACCTGCCGGGGGTGAACGCCGCGCCGAGCGCGGCGATCGAACGCATGATGCGCTCCCCGACCCCCTCCCCCTCCACCCCGGCGAACGGGACGACGCGCACCCGCACGGCCGGGTCGACGGCGCGGAAGAACCCGTCGTCGCCGCCGCGCCCGAGCGTCCACACGGCGACGTCGTGGCCCGTCCGGGCCAGGGCCTCGGCAAGATTGAGGGTGTGGACGACACCGCCGCGCGGCTTGGTGGAGTACGTGAGCAGAGCGATCCTCACCCGATGTCCCCCTTCTCGTCGAGCAGTCCCCGATAGGTGTCCACGCGCCGCTCGGCCAGGTGGTGCAGCACCCGGCGGGCCCGTTCCACCTCGACCTCGACGTCGATGTCGACGACGGCGAGCCCGCCCTTGGTGCCCGTGCGGGCGAGCACCTCGCCACCCGGGCCGACGATCTTCGCCTGCCCGAGGAAGCGCATGCCGCCCTGCATCCCGGTCTGATTGGACGAGGCG